>NZ_LRIB01000028.1:0-262310 GCF_001758715.1 Janthinobacterium sp. HH104
CTCCATGGCGAGCATTCTCGCCTAAATCAGTGTCCGGGTACATTAAACCACTACATTTATCACCTTCATTAAAAGTGATAAGCGACTTTGACGTTCATGTAATTGACGCCGCTATTTGGTTTCTTGTAGCCGCCATTCGAGAAATGCTGGATCTTCGCAGCGACTTCCCATTTGTTATTGAAGACATAGCCGACGCCGATATGGTCGCCGAACTGGAAGTGGGTCGACAGGCGGTCATCGTCGTTGTTGTACAGTTTCGACAGCATGTGCACGCCGATGCCGGCTTCCGCATAAAAACCCAGCTTGTTCGTGTTTTCAAAACGGAACACGGGGGTAAAGCCCAGGTCCCACAGTTTTTGATGCTGGCCAGAGACATTCTGATAGCTCTTGGCATCCCAGCCGCCGATGCTGGCATCCCAGTAACCGCTCAGCTGCGTGCCATTCGATACAAACCAGGCTTTATCCCAGTTCGAGGTCACGCCGGCGCGTACCATTTGTACCTTCACGCCCTTGGCATATTCGCCGTAGACGGAGTCGATCAGTTTGTCGTCGGCGGCAAAGCCGGCGTTAGCCGCCATCAGCGCGGCAACGGCGGCGATGGATTTGAGGAGATTCTTCTTGAAGGACATAGAGGCTTTCATCGTAAAATTGGCCGTCAGGCTTGTCTTGTTTGCGCAGGCACCTAAAGTAACCCCCAATAAATTATTGTGATTTCTGACTTTCATAACCGGCGCTCTGCGGCGTTGCTCACTGCTCGCAGTGCTCGCACTGCGTCGCAGCGAGCGCCTTGCATAGCATCCGGTTCTGTTCGTCATAAATTCACACTCATTTCCCGAGGATTACTTAGTTTTGCACACTACTCCCGCCACCTGTTTGATCTCAGAGGTTGAATTGACATTGTCTACAAAAATCGCATTTCTCGGTATTGGCCTAATGGGAGGGCCGATGGTTCGGTGCCTGCTGCGCGCTGGATATTCTGTCACAATTTGGAATCGCACGCACAGCAAGGCCCAAGTCCTGCGTGCGGCCGGGGCGCAGCCCGCGGTTTCCGTGGCTGAGGCGGTCAGCGGCGCGGACGTGGTCATCTCGATGCTGGAAGCCGGCCCCATCGTGGCAACGGTGCTGCAAGAGGCCCTGCCGGCCTTGTCAACTGACGCGATTTGGGTCGACATGAGTTCCACCAAGCAATCGGAAGCCCAGCAATTTCATGCCATTTTGCACGCTGCGGGGCATGGCTTCATCGATGCGCCCGTGTCGGGTGGCGTCGGTGGGGCGCAGGCAGGTACCCTGGCCATCATGGCCGGCGCCAGCGCCAGCGATTACATGAAGGTTGAAACGATTCTGTCGGCCATGGGTCGCCCGACCCTGGTGGGGCCGGCAGGCAGTGGCCAGGTCGCCAAGCTGTGCAATCAGCTGATCGTCGGTGCGACATTGACGATCGTGGCGGAAGCGCTGTTGCTGGCCCAGGCGGCGGGTGCCGACGCGGCTGCCGTACGGGCAGCGATTCGTGGCGGCTTTGCCGAGAGCAAGATATTGGAGGTGCATGGCCAGCGCATGTTGGAACGCAATTTTGTTGCTGGTGGCCAGGTGAAGAGCCAGATCAAGGATATGCACAACATCCTCGCGGCAGCCGAAGCAGCGCACGTGACCTTGCCGGTGACGCAACTTGTGACGCAGCGCTATGAAACCCTCGCCGGCACCCACCCGACGGCCGATCACGCGGCCGCCTTGCTGGCCCTGGAAGCGTTGAATCCGGGGCAGCGTCTGGGCGCAGGTCCGGATCAGCTGAGCTGATTCAAGCGATGGGCAGGCTCGCTTCGGCCAGCTTGACCCAGAAACTGGCGCCGATCGGCAACAGATTGTCGTTGAAGTCGTAGCTGCCATTGTGCAAGACGCACGGACCCAGGCCGTGGCCGCCATCGCGGTGCTCGCCATCACCATTGCCGATGAAGATGTAGCAGCCGGCTTTTTCTTGCAGGAAGAAAGAAAAATCTTCCGCGCCCATGGTCGGCTCGACATTTGCGTTAACCTTGTCCGCGCCCACCACGCTTTTCATGACTTCGACGGCAAACGCCGTTTCTTTCGCGTGGTTGACCAGCGGCGGATAGTTGCGCTTGAAGTGGAAATCGACTTCCGCGCCAAAGGCGGCGGCCGTGTGCACGGCGATCTCGCGCATGCGCTCTTCGATCAAGTCCAGCACGGGCTTGGTGAAAGTGCGCACGGTACCGACCAGGCTGGCGTCATCGGGAATCACATTGGTGGCGCTTCCCGCATGGATTTGCGTGATCGACAGCACGGCCGTGTCGAGCGGACTCTTGTTGCGCGTGATGACGGTTTGCCAGCTTTGCGCGATTTGCACGGCCACCATGACGGGGTCGATGCCCTTGTGGGGCTGGGCCGCATGGGCGCCCTTGCCTTTGACGGTGACGTGGAATTCATTGCTGGACGCCATCATGGGCCCTTCCACCACGCTCAGGGTGCCCGTTTCGGCGCCTGGCCAGTTGTGCATACCGTAGATGGCATCCATGGGAAAGCGGGTAAACAAGCCGTCTTCGATCATTTCGCGCGCGCCGGCGCCGCCTTCCTCGGCCGGCTGGAAAACCAGGTAGACCGTGCCATCAAAGTTTCGGTACTGCGCCAGGTAATGGGCGGCGCCCAGCAGCATCGCCGTGTGGCCGTCATGGCCGCAAGCGTGCATCTTGCCCGGGTGGCGTGAAGCATGCTCGAAGGTATTCATTTCCTGCATCGGCAAGGCATCCATGTCGGCGCGCAGGCCGATGGCGCGTGTCGACGTGCCATTTTTGATGATGCCGACCACGCCAGTGCGGCCCAGGCCGCGTACCACGGGGATGCCCCATTCCGTCAGCTTGGCGGCGACCACGTCCGAGGTGCGCTGTTCTTCGTAGCACAGCTCGGGATGCGCGTGCAGGTCGCGGCGGATACCTTGCAGCTCGGATTGAAACGCCAAGATCGGATCAACTAGTTTCATGGGACTCTCCTGTGGATGCTGGCACGCAGCAATGTATGGCGCGCCGGACCGCGTTTGTTTGATCAGAAACAGGCGCGGCTAATAGTGCATTGTAGCCCTTGTTTGCCGGGTAAATCCAGCGCACGGACGTGCTTGCCACGGCGCCAACAGCAAGCGCGCGGAATGGTTTACAGTATCGCCTTCCCCCAACGTTTTTGGATTGCCCCATGACCACCACCCAAGTGCGCGCCGCCTGCCCGCTCGATTGCCCCGATACCTGCGCCTTGCTGGTCACCGTGACCGATGGGGTAGCCACGGCCGTCAAGGGCGATCCTGACCATCCGACCACGGCTGGCGTGCTGTGCACAAAGGTGTCGCGCTTCACGGAGCGCACCTACCATGCGGACCGGTTGCTGCACCCGCTGCGCCGCGTGGGCAAAAAGGGCGAAGGCAAGTTCGAGCGCATCAGCTGGGAAGAAGCGCTGCAGACCATCGCCGCCCGCTTGAAACCGATCGCCGCGCGCGATCCGCAGGCGATCTTGCCGTACAGCTACTGCGGCACCATGGGCCTGGTGCAGGGTGAATCGATGTCGTCGCGCTTCTTCAACCAGCTCGGCGCTTCCCTGCTGGACCGCACCATCTGCGCCTCGGCCGGTGCCACGGGCTACCGCTACACGGTAGGCGCCAGCATCGGCACGGACATGGAGCAGTTCCAGAAAGCGAAATTGATCATCATCTGGGGCGGCAACCCGATCGCCTCGAACCTGCACTTCTGGATGCGCGCACAGGAGGCCAAACGCAATGGCGCCACCTTGATCGCCATCGATCCCTACCGCTCGCTGACGGCCGAAAAATGCCACCAGCATATCGCCTTGCTGCCGGGTACCGATGCGGCCCTGGCGCTGGGCTTGATGCATGTGCTGATCACGGAAGACCTGGTCGATCACGACTATATCGCGCAGTACACCATCGGCTATGCGGAACTGAAACAGCGGACCCTGGAATGGCCGCCCGAGCGCGTGGCCGAGGTGTGCGGCATCACGGCCACGGAAGTGGTGGAACTGGCGCGGCTGTACGGCCAGGCATGCCGCTCTGGCGAGGGCGCCGCCATCCGTGCCAATTACGGCGTGCAGCGCGTGCATGGCGGCGGCATGGCCGTGCGCAATATTGCCTGCCTGCCCGCGCTGACGGGCGCCTGGCGCCATCCGGCCGGCGGCATGCAGCTGTCGAGCTCGGGCTCCTTCCCCGTCAACCGCAAGGCCCTGCAGCGCCCGGACTTGCTGAAAGGGACGCCGCGCACGATCAACATGAGCACCATTGGCGACGATTTATTGAAAGAAAGTTCCGCCGAGTTCGGCCCGCAAGTCGAAGCCGTGATCGTCTATAACTCGAACCCGCTGGCCGTGGCGCCCGACTCCTCGAAAGTGGCGCAGGGTTTTGCCCGCGAGGATTTGTTTACGGTCGTGCTCGAGCACTTCCAGACCGATACAGTCGATTACGCCGACATCGTGCTGCCCGCCACCACGCAGCTGGAACACATCGATGCGCATTCCACCTACGGCCACCTGTACATGATGGCGAACAATGCGGCCGTGGTGCCGCTGGGCGAAGCGAAGGCGAATACGGAAATCTTCCGTTTGCTGGCGCAGCACATGGGCTTTGATGACCCGTGCTTCCAGGAAAGCGACGACGCGCTGGCAGCCAAGGCGTTCGATACGACGGATGCGCGCGCCGTGCATTTCGATTGGGAATCGTTGAAACGCACGGGCTGGCAAAAGCTGGCCATGGTCGAGGCGCCATTTGCCACAGGCGGTTTCCCCACGCCATCGGGCAAGTGCGAGTTGTATTCCAGCGCCATGGCGCAGGCGGGACTCGATCCCTTGCCGACGTATATCGCGCCGCACGAATCGCTGGCCAGCAATCCCTCGCTGGCGGCCCGTTATCCGCTGGCCATGATTTCCCCGCCGGCGCGCAATTTCCTCAATTCCACTTTTGTGAACGTGAAAAGCCTGCGCGCGGCCGAAGGCGAGCCGCACCTCGACATCCACCCCGATGATTGCGCCACGCGCGGCATCGCGGCTGGCGACATGGTACGCATCTTCAACGACCGCGGCAGCTTTGTGGCCAAGGCCAGGGTGACGGACAAGGCGAGACGCGGCCTGGTGGTGGGCTTGTCCGTATGGTGGAAGAAACTCGCCAGCGACGGCAAGAACGCCAATGAAGTGACGAGCCAGCGCCTGACGGACATGGGCCGTGCGCCGACCTTCTACGATACGCTGGTCGAAGTGGAAAAGGCTGGCTGACCATGGCGCGCTGGCCGGCCCGCTTGCTTGTCGGCATGCTGTGCCTGCCGCTGGGCGGCTGCACGCAGCTGCGCTACTACACGCAGGCGGCGCAGGGGCAATATGCGCTGTGGTCCGGCTCGCGCCCGATCGGTGACTGGCTCGATGACCCTGCCACCGAGCCGCGCCTGAAAGTGCGCCTGGCCAAGGCGCAGCAGATTCGCCGCTTTGCCGTCAGCGAGCTGGATTTGCCGGACAATGGCAGCTACAAGAACTACGCCTCCCTGCGGCGCCCCTTCGTGCTGTGGAACGTGGTGGCCACGCCGGAATTATCGCTGCAGCCGCTGCAATGGTGTTTTCCCATCGCCGGCTGCGTCAATTACCGCGGTTATTACAGCAAGGAAGAGGCGCTCGCGTATGCCGCCGAACTGCGGGCCCAGCATTACGACGTGCAGGTGGGCGGCGTGCCCGCGTATTCCACGCTGGGCTGGTTCGACGATCCCTTGCTGTCGACCTTTATCAATTACAACGATGCGGAACTGGCGCGCCTGATCTTCCATGAACTGGCGCACCAGGTGGTGTACGTGCCCGGCGATTCGGCCTTCAACGAGTCGTTTGCCAGTGCCGTGGAAGAGGCGGGTGTGCAGCGCTGGCTGGCGCGCGAGGGCAATGACGCGATGCGCGCTGCGTACGACCAGTATGCGGCGCGGCGCCAGGATTTTTTGGCCCTGCTGTTGACATACCGGGGCGAACTGGAAGCCGTGTATGCGAGCGGCGCCAGCGATGCGGAGAAGCGCGCGCGCAAGGCGCAGGTGTTTGCGGCATTGCAAGATGCGTATCAGGTACTCAAGCAAAACTGGGGTGGTTTTGCCGGTTACGACCGCTGGTTCGAGCAGCCATTGAGCAATGCACACCTGGCTTCCGTGTCTACCTACAATGAATTTTTGCCGGCCTTCAGAAAATTGCTGGAAGAAAAAAAGAACTTTCGTGCTTTTTATGCTGCAGTGCACACAATGGCCCAGATGAACAAGCCTGAGCGCAGGCGTGCGCTGGAACAATTGTCCAGCCCCTGACCCGTAAAGATTGTCCCGTACGCCGAGCCAGACGATCCTGCAACAGTGTATTTATCATGCTGCATTGCAGCATAAAATACCCTTAGAGTTGCCGCTCGAATACTGTTGAAAGCGCTTGCATGGAAGCGCGGCGCCCGATAGCATCGCATTAGTAGCATAGAGCAATTGCTCGTCAGAATGCTCAAACTGACTGCAGGACAATAGAATCCGCAGCAATGATCCGCGCCGGCAGGGTGCGCCGGCTCCCCCACGATTATTCGAGACAAGAGGCACAGGATGGAAAAAATTTGGCTGAAGTCGTATCCTCCCGGCGTCCCCGCCGACATCGATCCTGATCAATATCGTTCGCTGGTGCACCTGCTGGAAGAAGCGTTTCAAAAATATGCGGACCGCAATGCCTATGTCTGCATGGACAAATTTCTCACCTATGCCGAACTCGATACCTATTCGCGCCAGCTCGGTGCCTGGCTGCAAAGCCGTGGCCTGAAGAAGGGCGCCCGGGTGGCCCTGATGATGCCGAACGTGCTCCAGTATCCGGTTGCCATCGCCGCCGTCTTGCGCGCCGGCTACACGGTGGTCAACGTCAATCCTCTTTATACGCCGCGCGAACTCGAGCATCAGCTCAACGATTCGGGCAGCGAAGCGATCATCGTGCTGGAAAACTTTGCCCATACCTTGGAGCAAGTACTGGCCAAGACGGCCGTCAAGCACATCATCGTTGCCAGCATGGGCGAAATGCTGGGCGGCTTGAAGGGTGCGATCGTCAATTTTGTCGTGCGCAACGTCAAGAAGATGGTGCCCGCGTATTCCTTGCCGAACGCCATGCGTTTCAAGCAGGCGCTGGCGCTGGGCAGCCGCATGAAACTCACGCCTGTCGAGCTGAGCATCAATGACGCTGCCTTCCTGCAATACACGGGCGGCACGACGGGCGTGTCGAAAGGCGCGACCTTGAGCCACCGCAATGTGATCGCCAATGTGCTGCAGAGCGAAGCGTGGTCAGGCGCGGCGCTCGACCAGAACAGCAAGGAACAGATGATCGTCGTCTGCGCCTTGCCGTTGTACCATATCTTTGCCCTGACGGCGTGCGCGATGTGGGGCACGCGCGTGGGCGCCCTGAATATCCTGATCCCGAATCCGCGCGATATCCCGGGCCTGATCAAGGAGCTGGGCAAGTACAAATTCAATCTGCTGCCAGCGGTCAATACCCTGTATAACGCGCTGGTGAACCACCCCGATTTCGCCAAGCTCGATTTCTCGGGCTTGAAGATCGCCAATGGCGGCGGCATGGCGGTGCAGCAAGCCGTCAATGACAAGTGGCTGCAAGTGACGGGCGTGTCCATCATCGAGGGTTATGGCCTGTCGGAAACGTCGCCCGTCGCCACCTGCAATCGGGCCGATACCACGGTGTTTTCCGGCACCATCGGCTTGCCCGTGCCATCGACCGAGATCGCCATCCTCGACGATGACGGCAAGGAAGTGCCGCTGGGCCAGACGGGCGAAATCGCCATCCGTGGCCCGCAAGTGATGAGCGGCTACTGGAACCGTCCCGATGAAACGGCCAAGGTCATGACGCCTGATGGCTACTTCAAGTCGGGCGACGTGGGCATCATGGACGAGCGCGGCTATGTGAAGATCGTCGACCGCAAGAAAGACATGATCCTCGTCTCCGGCTTCAATGTGTATCCGAACGAAGTCGAGGCCGTCATCGCGGCCCATCCGGGCGTGCTCGAGTGCGCCTGCGTGGGCGTGCCGGACGAACACTCTGGCGAAGCCGTGAAAGTGTTTGTCGTGCGCAAGGATCCGAACCTGACCCAGGCAGTGCTGGCCGCGTATTGCAAGGAACAATTCACAGGCTACAAGCGGCCGAAATACATCGAGTTCCGCGATGAACTGCCGAAGACCAACGTCGGCAAGATTTTGCGTCGCGCCCTGCGTGACGAAACGAAGACAGCAGCATAAACAGTGCAGGGTGTGCGCATCAGGCTGCACACCCTTTCTACAGATAAAGATGAGGCATAGATGGACAAGATTTGGTTGAAGTCGTACCCGGACACCGTTCCCGCAGAGATTGATTGCACGCAATACCGTTCCGTCACGCATTTGCTGGAAGAGTCGTTCCAGAAATATGCGGACCGCAACGCGTTCGTGTGCATGGATAAATTCCTCACCTACCGCGAGCTCGACAAGCTGTCGCTGCAGATGGGCGCCTGGCTGCAAAGCAAGGGCCTGAAGACGGGCGCGCGCGTGGCGATCATGCTGCCGAACGTGCTCCAGTATCCGGTGGCCATGGCGGCGATTTTGCGCGCCGGCTACACGGTGGTCAACGTCAACCCGCTGTACACGCCCCGAGAATTGCAGCATCAGCTGATCGATTCGGGCAGCGAAGCGATCATCGTGCTGGAAAACTTCGCCACCACGGTCGAGCAAGTGCTGCCGCACACGCAGGTCAAGCACGTGATCGTGGCCACCATGGGCGACATGCTGGGCGGACTGAAAGGCACCATCGTCAACTTCGTCGTGCGCAAGATCAAGAAAATGGTGCCCGCGTTTTCCTTGCCGGGCGCCATCAGTTTCAACAAGATGCTGGCCGAAGGCGCACGCTTGAGCCTGACGCCGGTGCAGCAGGGGCATGACGATATCGTCTTCCTGCAATACACGGGCGGCACGACGGGCGTGTCGAAAGGGGCGATGTTGTTGCACCGTAACGTGATCGCCAACGTGCTGCAAAACGAGGCGTGGATTTCGCCCGTGATGACCAAGGAAATGCGCGCCACCTCGATGGGATTCATGTGCGCCTTGCCCCTGTATCACATCTATTCGCTGACGGTCAGCGCCCTGATGGGTATGCGCGTGGGCGGCTTGAACGTGCTGATCCCGAACCCGCGCGACATCCCCGGTTTCGTCAAGGAATTGTCCAAGCACAAGATCGTTGTTTTCCCGGCCGTCAACACCCTGTACAACGCGCTGCTGAACAATGCGGACTTCGCCAAGCTCGATTTCTCCAGCTACAAAGTGTGCAATGGCGGCGGCATGGCCTTGCAGCGCAACGTGGCCGAACGCTGGCTGAAACTGACGGGCTGCCCGCTGATCGAAGGCTATGGCATGTCGGAAACGTCGCCCGTGGTGACGGGCAACCGCGTCGATATCACGGAATTTACGGGCACCATCGGCTTGCCTTTCCCGTCGACGGAAGTGGCAATCTTGAACGACGATGGCGTGGAAGTGCCGCTGGGCGAGCCGGGCGAGATCGCCGTGCGCGGCCCCCAAGTGATGGCGGGATATTGGCAGCGCCCGGATGAGACAGCCAAGTCGATGACGGCAGACGGCTTTTTCAAGACGGGCGACGTGGGTGTCATGGATGAACGCGGCTACGTGAAGATCGTGGATCGCAAGAAAGACATGATCATCGTGTCCGGCTTCAATGTGTATCCGAACGAAGTGGAAGACGTGGTCGCTTCCTGCCCTGGCGTGCTCGAATGCGCCTGCATCGGGGTGCCGGACGCCAACGCGGGTGAAGCCGTGAAAGTGTTTGTCGTGCGCAAGGATCCGAACCTGACGGTGGAACAGATCCGCGAGCATTGCAAGCATGAATTGACGGCCTACAAGAAACCGAAATACATCGAGTTCCGCGATGAATTGCCGAAGACCAATGTCGGCAAGATCTTGCGCCGTCAATTGCGCGACGAAAAGAAGGTTGCCTAGTTTGCCGCCAGGCTTGTGTCCGCCGCCAGCTTCCGTGCTGGCCGGGCGGGCAAGCCGAAGCAGAGGCGCAGCCAGTTCACCTTGCTGATCAGGAGCGACGTCCCCAGCCAGCAGGTCGCCACCGTGCCGGCCAGTACCAGCAGCGGTTCCACCACGGGGCCCAGCTTCAGGGGCACGAGCCAGTAGGCCAGCACGATGATCGCGCTCTGGTGCAATATGTACCAGGGAAAGACAGCCTGGCGCGCCCATGGCAGCCAGGCAAAAGGGCGGTTCAATAGCGTATGCGACCAGCCCAGAATGGCGCAGATGGCCAGCCACATATACAGCTTGCGCATGGGCCAGGAGCCGAACGAGGCCCAGGTCAGCAGGTTTTCCGAATAAATCTGGTCGAACACCATGTACACGGCAAACGCGCCCAGGCCCAGCCACAGCGTATGCCAGCGCAGGCGCGCCAGTTCCGCCCACAATCCCTTGTCATTGCCCAGCCACCAGCCATACACGAACAGCGTGAAATACATGGCGTGCGCATACCAGTCGTGCACCACCGCATGGGTTTCCGGATAGCGCATTTTGAGGAAGACTGTCGCGGCCAGTGCGGGCAGGGCCGGCAGGACGAGCAAACGCCAGCCGCGCAGATGCTGGAAGTACGGTTTCATCCGCTCCAGCAGCGGCTGCAGCGCCACCAGCACGACGATGTACAGCAGCAAATACACGAGATACCACAGATGGTTCCAGGTAAAACCATATTGCCAGCCATCGAAGGCGCCTGCCGGCCAGGCGTAGCCGCCAAAATAATGGAGCAGGAATTGTCCATAACCAGGCTCGACCAGGCCCTTGCTGACGCCTTCGCAATATGGCTGGACGGGAATGATCACGGCCATGCCGAACAGCAGCGGCAGCAGCAGGCGCTTGGTCCTGCGCCACAGGAAGGCGCCGCGCGAGGCCTGCGTCATCATCGCGCACGAGACGCCCGAGATGAGGAAGACGATTTCCATGCGCCAGCGGTTGAGGAAGACCAGCGGCATGTTCAAGGCATCGGTGGCGTAGCTGCTGTGCATGTGAAAATTCCATCCATCCATGTACAGCAGGGCGGTGTGATAGACAATCAGCAGGCTGAAGACGAGAAAGCGCAAGGCGTCGATATCGTGGCGGCGGGAGTCCATGGTCATGATCGTGGGCGAGTGATGAAGGAGGCCCCAGCATAGGCAGCGGCGGGGCTGCGAGCCAGTGAAATGGGACCAGTGGACGGCTGGCTGGGACGAATGGGTCGCTTGGGACGGGTGTAGGACCTTACAATCATGTAACCAATTTATCGTCCGAGCCCATGCACATCGCGTCCACTGATCTGTTGCAACGTTATCAACGCTGGCGCCGCGTTGCCGAGCCGGGATTCTGGATCGTGCTGACCGTGTTGCAGGCCAGCGTCAACAGCTGGCTCGTGTGGCTGGACCTGCGGCGCACCGGGGTCAATACACCGTTCTGGGAAGTGGCTGTGTGGGAATGGAGCAGCAATCTCGTGCTGCTGGCGCTGGTGCCCGTGGTCGTGCTGGCGGGACAGTACCGGCCTCTGCACCTGGTGTTCCAGCGCCAGAACCTGCGCTGGCACTTGGCGGCGTCGGTCGTCTACAGCCTCGTGCATGTGGCGGCCATGGTGGCCTTGCGCAAGCTGGCTTACTGGAGCGCCGGCAGTCACTATGATTTTGGCGCCTGGTGGCGCGAGTTGCCGTATGAATACCTGAAAGATGTGCGTGCTTACTTCCTCGTCTTGCTGGCCGTGGGCTTTTACCAGTTGCTGTTGATGCGCTGGCAAGGCGAGGCGACCCTGCTCGGCGAACCCGATGAAGGGCCGGCCGTGGAACCGGTAGAGCAGCCGGAACGCTTCCTCGTACGCAAGCTGGGCAAGGATTTTTTGCTGCCCGCCGGCGACATTGAATGGATACAGGCCTGGGGCAATTATGTGAATTTGCACGTGCGTGGCCACGATTACCCGCTGCGCTCGACCATGGCCGCCATCGAGCGCCGCCTGGACGGCAAGCGGTTCGTGCGCGTGCACCGCAGCTATATCGTCAACCTCGATTTCGTGCAGGCAATCACACCAATGGAATCGGGCGATGCGCGCGCCATGCTGTCCACGGGCGGCGAAGTGCCCGTCAGCCGGCGCTACCGCGATGGCTTGAAAAGTAGTTGCTAGCTGCGTTGCACGCCCGCCTTGCCGTCCTGGACGGTAAAGCGCGCCAGTGTCGCGATGCTTGACGCGCTGTCGCGCACGTTCTCCAGGCCCTGGAACAAGGTCGTGGTTTTCTCCGGCGTGATGTGCATCAACATATAGCCGCGCTTGTCGCTGCGCCCGTAGCGGATGTGCGGGTTCATCGCCACGTACTGTTCCGTGCGCGCCTGCGGGCGGGAACTCGAGGTGATGGAGGTACCGCAAAACTCGGTGGCCAGCACGGGATTGTTCTTGCCGGTGGGCCGCATGGCGTTGCGGCTCAGTTCGATGGCATAAAAGGTGTGCACGTCGCCAGACAGCACGAGCGGGTTGCTGGCCTTGCTGCTTTGCAAGGCGTCGAGCAGGTGCTGGCGCGCCATCGGATAGCCATCCCAGCCATCGGTCCAGATGCGTTCGTCGCCGGGCCGCAAAATCGGCACCTGGCTCGATTGCGCCACCAGGGTTTGCTGGGCCAGAATATTCCAGCGCGCCGGGGAATTATCGAGGCCCGCTTGCAGCCAGCGCTGCTGCTCCTCGCCCAGCATCGTGCGCTGCGGTTTGCGCAGGTCAGGGCAGTTGCGCGTGGTGACGGAATTGGAGCCGCCGCGGCCCGGCCTGGCGCACGCGTGATAGGCGCGGTATTGCCGGTCGTCCAGCACGTGGAAGCGTGCCAGGCGGCCCCAGTCGTAGCGCTGGTAGATGCGCATGTCGACAAAGCCCCGCCGGCCCAGCGGCAGCAAACGCAGCGGCATGTGTTCATAAAACGCCTGGTAGGCGGCCGCGCGGCGCTGCAAAAAGGTGGGCGTGAGCAACTCGTCGCGGTCATTGCCGTAATCGTTGGCCACTTCATGGTCGTCCCAGGTGACGATCCACGGCGCGGCCAGGTGCGCGCCCTGCAAGTCGCGGTCGCTCTTGTATTGCGCGTAGCGGGCGCGGTAGTCGTCCAGCGTAAAGCTTTCATGCGTGCGCACGGCCCGGCCCGGATGCTGCAGCTGGTACGGTCCCCATTCATAAATGTAGTCGCCGAGAAAGGCCACCAGGTCGGGCGCGGCTGCCGCGATGTGCCGGTGCGCCGCATAGGCGCCGAATTCCCAGTGCTGGCACGAGGCAACGGCCAGTTTCAGCGAGGAAGGCATGACGCCGGACTCGGGCGCCGTGCGCGTGCGGCCCACGGGACTGACGGCGTCGCCAAAGATAAACCGGTACCAGTACCAGCGCCCGGGAGCGAGACCGCCGGCGTCGACGTGCACGCTGTGCGCGAGGGCGGGCATGGCCGTGGCCTGGCCCTTGGCGGCGATGCGGCGAAACGCCTCGTCTTCGGCCACTTCCCAGCGCACGTTCAGGGCGATGGCGGGCGTGGCGGCTGCGTGCAGCGGGTCGTGGCAGATGCGCGTCCACAGTACGACGGCGTCCGGCAAGGGTGAGCCGGAAGCGACACCGAGCGCAAACGGATAGCCGGCGCCATTCATGCGCGTGGCGGCACTCGCGCTGGAACCGGACAGCACGCTGCCGGCCGCGGCCAGTGCCGTGATGCGCGCAGCGCTTTGCAGGAAAATGCGGCGCTGGCTATCCATGCTGTGGAATGATTGCAACAATCAAGACGACAGCAAGGTCTCGATCGGCGGCACCTTGCGCGGCTTGCGGTCGGAGTCCGTCGCCACGTAGATCAGGGTTGCTTCCGTGACTTTCACGATGCACGCCTGCAGGCGGTTGCGCTCGGCATACACCTCGACATTGACGGTGATCGAGGTGTTGCCGACCTTGACGATGTCCGCGTAGAAGGACAGCAGATCGCCGACGAAGACGGGGTTTTTGAAGACGAAGGAGTTGACGGCGATGGTGGCGACGCGGCCGTTGGCGCGCCGCGTGGCCGGCAGGGAACCGGCGATATCGACCTGCGCCATGATCCAGCCGCCGAACACGTCGCCGTACACATTGGCGTCGGACGGCGCGGGCATCATGCGCAATTCCGGCATTTTTCCGGCGGGCAGGCCGGAGGCGAGGCAGTTGTCGGGACGGTCTGGGGAGGTGCTCATCTTTTATTCTCATGAAAGGCTACAATTGCCCCGATTGAACCATAAAAAGCCGACCTTCGCCATGCGCCGTTCCCAGACTTCCCCTCCGCCCCGCTCGCCCGCTTCCGCCAGCCACAGCGATTTCGCCACCATCAAGACCTTGCTGCCATATCTCTGGGTCTACAAATGGCGGGTGCTGCTGGCGCTGCTATGCCTGGTGGGCGCCAAGCTGGCCAATGTGGGCGTGCCCCTGATCCTGAAAAAACTCGTCGATGCCATGACGATCACGGCGGCCCATCCGCAAGCGCTGCTGGTGCTGCCCGTCGGCTTGCTGGTGGCCTACGGCTTGCTGCGCCTGTCGACCACCTTGTTTACGGAGCTGCGCGAATTCCTGTTCGCCCGGGTCACGCAGCGGGCCGTGCGCACCATCGCGCTGCAAGTGTTCCGCCACCTGCATGCGCTGTCCCTGCGCTTTCACCTGAACCGCCAGACGGGCGGCATGACGCGCGACATCGAACGGGGCACGCGCAGCGTCGGCTCGCTCATTTCCTACACCCTGTTCAACATCTTGCCGACCCTGGTGGAAATCACCCTCGTGCTCGGCTACCTGGTCTTGCATTACGATATCTGGTTCACCGTGATCACGGCGGTGGCGCTCGTGTCGTATATCGCGTTTACCGTGCTGGTGACGAACTGGCGCACGCATTTCCGCCGCACCATGAACGACCTCGATTCCAAAGCCAATACCAAGGCCATCGATTCGCTGATCAACTATGAAACCGTCAAATATTTCGGCAACGAGGATTACGAAGCGAAGCGCTACGACGAAGGCTTGCAGCGCTATGAATCGGCGGCCGTGAAATCGCAAACTTCCCTGTCCCTGCTCAACACGGGCCAGTCCCTGATCATCGCCACGGCCGTCACCCTGATCCTGTGGCGCGCGACGGTGGGCGTGATCGCCGGCACGATGACCCTGGGCGACCTGGTGCTGGTGAACGCCTTCATGATCCAGCTGTATATCCCCCTCAATTTCCTGGGCGTCATTTACCGCGAAATCAAGCAAAGCCTGGCCGACATGGAACGCTTGTTTTCCTTGCTGAACGAGAACCGCGAAATCGCCGACACGCCGGAAGCGCAGCCGCTCGTCACACGGGGCGCGGCCGTGCGTTTTGAACATGTGAATTTCAGCTACGAAGCCAAGCGGCAAATCCTGTTCGACGTGGATTTCCAGATTCCCGCCGGCACGACGACGGCCGTGGTGGGCCACAGCGGCTCGGGCAAGTCGACCCTGTCGCGCTTGCTGTTCCGCTTCTATGAAGTCGATGGCGGCGGCATCACCATCGATGGCCAGGATTTGCGCCACATCACGCAGGATTCCCTGCGCGCGGCCATCGGCATCGTGCCGCAGGATACGGTGCTGTTCAACGACACCATCGAATACAACATCGCCTACGGCAAGCCGGGCGCCAGCAAGGACGCGATCGTGGCGGCGGCGAAAGCGGCATCGATCCATGATTTTATTGAAAGCTTGCCAGATGGCTACAACTCCATGGTGGGCGAGCGGGGTTTGAAGCTGTCGGGTGGCGAAAAGCAGCGCGTGGCGATTGCCCGCACCTTGCTGAAAGACCCGGCGATATTGATCTTCGACGAAGCCACTTCGGCGCTCGACTCCAAGGCCGAACAGGCGATCCAGTCGCAGCTGAAGGACATCGCCAAGAACCGCACCACCCTGGTCATTGCGCACCGTTTGTCGACGGTGGCCGACGCCCAGCAAATCCTCGTACTCGACCACGGCCGCATCGTCGAGCGGGGCACGCATCCGCAATTGCTGGCGCTCGACGGCCTGTACGCGCAGATGTGGCAACGCCAGCAGGCGAACATGGACGATGAGGCGCAAGAGGATGAGTTGGCGGGTCTGGCGCCGGCAAAATAAATCGGGAATGTGAAATCAGTAGGAAAAATGCTACAGCCGCGCTGATTCCAGCGCGCGTATAGCGCCTATTTGCGGGCAATCGCAGAAAATGGCTGGTCGGGTGCTGAAAATGAAATAAAATTAATTCCAATGGTGGCGTCTGCACCACAGTTGTTTCGTTCGGAGTCCATCCGGTTTGTCCGCCCAGGAGAATTTATGAAATTGACCAAAATCATCGCCACGCTGCTCAGCGTCGGTGTCATCAGCAGCATGTCGCCAGTCCAGGCTCAGGAATTGACCGGCACCTTGGCCAAGATCAAGAAAGCCGGCTCCGTCACCCTCGGTGTGCGCGACGGCTCCGTGCCCTTCTCCTATCTCGACGACAAGCAGCAATATCAGGGTTATTCGATCGACCTGTGCATGAAAGTCGTCACGGCCCTGCAAAAGCACCTGGGCCTGAGCGAACTGAAAGTGGTGATGAGCCCCGTCACGTCGGCCAACCGCATCCCGCTGATGGCCAACGGCACCATCGACCTCGAATGCGGCTCGACGACGAACAACCTGGAGCGCCAGCAGCAAGTGGCATTCGCCCCGACCATGTTCGTCATCGGCAACCGCGTGCTGGCGAAAAAATCCTCGAACATCAAGACCCTGGAAGACTTGCGCGGCAAGACCCTGGTCGCCACGGCCGGCACGTCGACCATCAAGCAGATGACCATCCTGAACAAGGAAAAGAACCTGGGCATGAATATCGCCGTCGGCAAAGATCATCCCGAATCGTTCCTGATGCTGGAAACGGGCCGCGCGGTGGCCGAAGCCAACGACGACATTTTGCTGGCGTCGCAAGTGGCCAACTCGAAAAACCCGAACGACTACGAAATCACCAAGGAAGCGCTGTCGGTCGAGCCGTACGGCATCATGCTGCGCAAGGGCGATCCGGCCTTCAAGAAAGTGGTCGACGATGCGCTGATCCGCCTGTACAAGAGCGACGACATCAACCGCATTTACGCGAAATGGTTTACCTCGCCGATCCCGCCGAAAAACATCAATCTGAAATTCCCCATGCCGCCGCAATTGAAGGCCGTGTTTGCCAATCCGACCGACTCCGGCGACCCTGCCGCGTATGCGGCCGTACCGGAAGCGCAGAAGACGTCGGACAAGCGGAAAAAGTAAAGATTGCGTAACAAACCGGGGGGCGCAAGCCTCCCGATTTATTTGCGGGACGGGTGGCCGGCTGGCCGCTGTCCTCGGGCTGCATGCGAAGGATGATCATGAATTACAACTGGAATTGGCGCATTTTCTGGGAGATTTCTCCCGATGGCGTGGGCACGTATATGGACACCCTGTGGTCCGGCCTGACCTGGACCCTGGCCACGGCCGGTGCGGCGTGGATCATGGCGCTGATCTTGGGCCTGGTGATCGGCACCATCCGCACCTTGCCGAACAAATGGCTGGTGGGCGTGGCCAATGCCTACGTCGAACTGTTCCGCAACGTGCCGCTGCTGGTGCAGATGTTCCTCTGGTATTTCGTCATGCCGGAACTGCTGCCGCCGGACCTCGGCGCCTGGGTCAAATCGCTGCCGAATGCGCCGTTCGTCACGGCCGTGCTGTGCCTGGGGTTCTTTACTTCCTCGCGCGTGGCCGTGCAGGTGACGACGGGCATCGAGGCGCTGCCGCGCGGGCAGAAACTGGCCGGCACGGCGCTGGGCCTGACCCTGCCGCAAACCTACCGCTTCATTTTGCTGCCGATGGCCGCGCGCGTCATCATGCCGCCGCTGACCAGCGAATTTTTGAACATCATCAAGAACAGTTCCGTGGCTCTGACCATCGGCCTGATCGAGCTGACAGCCAGCGCGCGCGCCATCCAGGAGTTTTCCTTCCAGGTGTTCGAAGCGTTTTCGGCCGCCACCATCATCTACGTCGTCGTCAACCTGCTGGTGGTGGTGCTGATGCACCTGATCGAGAAAAAGGTCGCCATCCCGGGCTTCATCGTCGCTGGCGCCAAGACGGGAGGACATTGATATGTTAGGCAATTTCGACTTCGATGTCATCTCCCGCTCGTGGGTCTACCTGTTCCAGACCGGCATGGTCTTCACCCTGAAACTGACGGCGCTGTCCATGGTCGGCGGCATTGTGCTCGGTACCCTGCTGGCGCTGATGCGTTTGTCCGGCAGCCGTCTCATCTCGGGCGTGGCATCGAGCTACGTCAATCTGATACGCTCGATTCCGCTGGTGCTGGTGATCTTCTGGTTCTACTTCCTGGTGCCGTATATCGCCGCCTGGATCATCGGCGCCAACGAGCCGGTGAAAGTGGGCGCGTTTTCTTCCGCGCTGATCACCTTCATCATGTTCGAGGCGGCCTACTATTGCGAGATCATGCGCAGCGGCATACAGTCGATTCCGCGCGGCCAGGTATGGGCCGGCCAGGCACTGGGCATGAACTACTCGCAGACCATGGCCTTCATCGTGCTGCCGCAAGCGTTCCGCAACATGATTCCCGTGCTGCTGACGCAAACCATCGTGCTGTTCCAGGACGTGTCGCTCGTGTACGTGCTGTCGATCCCCGATTTCGTCGGCGCCGCATCAAAAATCGCCCAGCGCGACGGCCGCCTGGTGGAGATGTACGTGTTTGTCGCCGTCGTGTATTTCGTGCTGTGCTATGCCTTGTCGTTCCTGGTAAAACGCCTGCAGAAACGCGTCGCCATCATTCGCTAACCGTAAAAGAAAGAACAAGATGATTGAACTCAATAACGTCAGCAAATGGTATGGCCAGTTCCAGGTACTGACCGATTGCACCACCAACGTCGCCAAGGGTGACGTGATGGTCATTTGCGGCCCGTCGGGCTCCGGCAAGTCGACCCTGATCAAGACCGTCAACGGCCTCGAACCGATCCAGCAGGGGCAGATCATCGTCGACGGCATCAGCGTCAACCACCCGAAGACGAATCTGTCGAAACTGCGCGCGCGCATCGGCATGGTGTTCCAGAATTTCGAGCTGTTCCCGCATCTGTCGATCCGCGAAAACCTCACCATCGGCCAGATCAAGGTGCTGGGTCGCAGCGCCGACGAAGCCAATGCCAAGGGCTTGAAATACCTGGACCGCGTGGGCCTGCTGTCGCAGCAGGACAAATTCCCCGGCCAGCTGTCGGGCGGCCAGCAGCAGCGCGTGGCGATCGCCCGCGCGCTGTCGATGGACCCGATCGCCATGCTGTTCGACGAACCGACATCGGCGCTCGATCCGGAGATGATCAACGAGGTGCTTGACGTGATGGTTGGCCTGGCGCAGGAAGGCATGACGATGATGGTCGTCACGCACGAAATGGGCTTTGCCAAGCGCGTGGCCAACCGCATCGTCTTCATGGACCAGGGAAAAATCATCGAAGATTGCAGCAAGGATGACTTCTTCAATACGACGCGCTCGGACCGCGCACGCGATTTCCTCGCCAAGATCATCCATTAATTTTTCATCACGTTGAAGTAGAGTACGAATGCCTGACATGAAACAACTAGCCGGCGCCATGCTGGCGCTGGGCTTACTCGCCCATGCCCACGCGGCCGACAAGATCGCCGTCGACATCGCCCTGCGCGGCGCCACCGTGATCGACGTGGCCGCAGGCAAGGCGGTCAAGGGCAAGACCGTGCTGCTCCAGGGCGACAGCATCGTCGCCGTCGTCGATGACGCGCAGCTGCGCAGCTACGCGCCGAAGCGGACGATTCGCCTGCCCGGCAAATATCTGATGCCGGGCCTGTGGGATACGCACGTGCATTTCGGCGGCGGCCCGGAGCTGATCGACGAGAACAAGCAGCTGCTGCCTTTGTACCTGGCGCACGGCATCACCACGGTACGCGACTGCTCGGGCGACTTGCCCGACACGGTGCTGGCATGGCGCCAGCAGATCAACGCGGGCCAGCTGGAAGGCCCGACGATTTTTACGTCCGGCGCCAAACTCGAAGGCATCAAGCCGCTGTGGAAGGGCACCATCGAAGTGGGAACGCCGCAGGAAGTCACGCGCGCGTTGGACGGCCTGCAGGCGCAGCAAGTCGACTTCGTGAAGATCACGGAAAACACCCTGAAGCCGGAGCTGTACCTGGAAGCGCTGCGCCAGGCGCGCGAACGGGGCATGCGCACGTCGGGCCATATCCCCGTGCAGCTCACATTGGAGCAGATGGCCGATGCGGGCCTGGGCACGATCGAGCATCAATCGTATTTGCTGCGCGCCACCACGCCGCGCGAGCAGGAGCTGACGGCCAAGGTGGCGGCCGGCGCGATGACGGGCAAGGAAGCCATGCAGGCCAGCGTGCAAAGCTACGACGAGCCGACGGCGCGCAAGGCTTTCAGCTATCTGGCCGCGCGCGGCACGGCCATCGTGCCGACCCTGTGGGGTTCGCGCGTGACGGCGTACCTGGACCGCGAAGACCACACGCACGACACGGCCCTGCAATACATCGGCAAGGGCTTGCGCGCCACCTACGACTGGCGCGTGCAGCGCGCCGCCAAGGATGGCCCGGAAGCGATCGTCCAGCGCCACGCGCAGTTCGAGCAATCGGCCAAGCTGCTGCCCCTTTTGCAGCAGCAGGGCGTGAGCATCATCGCCGGCACCGATGCGGGCTTCTTGAATTCCTTCGACTATCCGGGCCAGGCCCTGCACGATGAAATCGGCCTGTACGTGCAGTACGGCCTGACGCCGCAGCAAGCCTTGCAGTCGGCCGTCATTAACGGTCCCCGCTTCCTGGGCAAGCTGGACCGCTACGGCAGCGTGGCGGCCGGCAAGGCGGCCGACCTGCTGGTGCTCGACGCGAACCCGCTGCAGGATATCGGCGCCACGCGCCAGATCCGCCTGGTGGTCAGCCGTGGCCACGTCTACGACCGCGCCGCGCTGGACCGGATGCTGGCGGAACTGCGCGCCTGGGTGGCGAAGCAGGAGACGGCACCGGGCAAGTCCTGATGCTTGTGCGCTCCCGAGATTGAAAACGGCCGGTGCGAACCGGCCGTTTGATCGTCCGGCAAGCATCGGGCAGTAGCCGCCGCAGCCTGCGAGGCCGCCCCGCGACTGGTAAAATGGCGCTATTCGCAATGACCGCCTGAGAGCAGCCGCCATGTCCACACTCGATCACACCCCAGCCTCCATCACCATCACCCGTCCGGATGACTGGCATTTGCACCTGCGCGACGGCGCCGTCATGGCCAGCGTGCTGCCGCACAGCGCGCGCCAGTTCGGTCGCGCCATCGTCATGCCGAACCTGAAACCGCCCGTCACGACCACTGCCGATGCCAGCGCCTACCGCGAGCGCATCCTGGCCGCCGTGCCGCAAGGCGTGAACTTCGATCCGCTGATGGTGCTGTACCTGACGAACAACACCTCGCCCGACGAAATCCGCCGCGCGCAGGACAGCGGCATCGTGCAGGCCGTGAAACTGTATCCGGCCGGCGCCACGACGAATTCCGACCTGGGCGTGACGGATTTGAAGAATTGCTACAGGGTGCTCGAAGTGATGCAGGAAGTGGGCATGCCCTTCCTCGTGCATGGCGAAGTGACGGACCCGGAAATCGATATTTTCGACCGCGAAGCCGTCTTCATCGAGCGCGTGATGCGCCCGCTGCGCAGCGCCTTCCCGGCCCTGTCCGTCGTGTTCGAGCACATCACCACCAAGGATGCGGCGCAGTACGTGGCCGAAGCGGAAGGCCCGATCGCCGCCACCATCACGGCGCATCACCTGCTGTACAACCGCAACGAGATTTTCAAGGGCGGCATCCGTCCCCATTACTACTGCCTGCCTATCTTGAAGCGCGAAGAGCACCGCCTGGCACTGATGACGGCGGCCGCCAGCGGCGACGAGCGTTTCTTCCTCGGCACGGACTCGGCGCCGCATGCGCAAGGCGCCAAGGAAATGGCTTGCGGCTGCGCCGGTTGCTACACGGCCCTGCATGCGATGGAAATGTATGCGGAAGCATTCGAACGGGCCGGCGCGCTCGATAAACTGGAAGCGTTCGCCAGCTTCCACGGCCCGGCTTTCTACGGCATGCCGCGCAACACGGACACCATCACTCTGAAACGCGAAAGCTGGACCTTGCCGGCCTCGCTGCCGCTGGGCGACAGCCACGTGATTCCGCTCAACGCGGGCGAGCAGATCAACTGGAAAATGGTCTAAGCGTTCATGCTGCCATCGATAGACTGGACCCGCCCCTGGTTTGCCACGGTGCTGCCGGCGCGACGGCAGCTGGACCTGCAGCGCGACACGGTGATTGCCGCGCTCAATGGACGGGCGCGGGCGCTGGATTTGCGCAATCCATCGGGCCTGCCGCTGGCCTTCGTGCCGCAAGCGGACCTGCCCGAAGGCGTGGCCTACGAGGAGTTCATCGGCGCGACGGGCGGCGTGCCCACGCGCGACAATCTGCACGATTTTTTCAACGCGCTCGTGTGGCTGACCTTCCCCCGCATCAAGCGCCAATTGAATGCGCTGCAGGCCGCGCAGATCGCCCTGTCCGGCGTGGGCAAATCGCGCGGTCCCGCGCGCGATGGCGCGACGATTTTTGACGAGAATTCCGCCTTGCTGGTGCTGCGCGACAGCGACGCGGGGCGCGCGCTGGACGCGGCCTTGCGCGGGCACGACTGGTGCAGCGCGTTCATTGCGCAGCGCGAGAAATTTGGCGCGGGCGGCGACGCCGATGTCTGGCTGTTCGGCCACGCGCTGATGGAAAAACTGGTGGCGCCGCGCAAGGCCATCACGGCGCATACGCGCGTGATCTTTGCCGGCGACGCCTACTTTGCGCTCGACGATGCGGCACGCCGCGCCTGGCTCGACGAGCGGGTGGCGCAAGACCTGGCGCAGCAAGGCCTGACCACGGCGGACTTCACGCCGCTGCCCGTGCTTGGCTTGCCCGGCTGGTGTGAAGACCAGGACGACGATTTTTACAATGACGCGGCGGTGTTCCGCCCGAAGCGCAAGGTGGCTGGCGCAGAAAGAGATCAATAGCATGGAAAACACCGTCCGCTGGGGCATCCTCGGCACCGGCAAGATCGCCCGCGCGATGGCCAATGGCTTGCGCGATGCGCCCGGTGCGCAACTGGTGGCGGTCGCCTCGCGCAGCAGCGCCGGTGCGCAGGCCTTCGGCGCCGAATTCGGCATCGAACGTTGCCATGGCTCCTACCAGGCGTTGGCTGACGATTCTGGCGTGGACGTGATCTACATCGCCACGCCGCACACCCTGCATGCGGAAAATGCCTTGCTGTGCCTGGCCGCCGGCAAGCACGTCGTCTGCGAAAAACCGTTCACCATGAATGCGCGCGAAGCGCAGGCCGTGGTCGATATGGCGCGCGAGAAAAAACTGTTTTTGATGGAAGCCATGTGGAGCCGTTTCCTGCCCGCCGTGCAGGAAGCGCAACGCATCATCGCCAGCGGCGAAATCGGCGTGCTGCGGCAGGTGCAGGCCGATATCGGCTTTGTCGCCAATTTCCCGCCCGAGCACCGCATGTTCAATCCGCAGCTCGGTGGCGGCGCGCTGCTCGACGTGGGCATCTATCCGCTGTCGATGGCGGCCTTCTTCCTCGGCCCCGTATCGCAGGTGCAGGCGCTGGCCGAGATGGGCGCCACCGGCGTCGACGAGCAGGTCGTGTTCTCGCTGCTGCATGCGGGCGGCGGCACCTCGTCCTGCGCCTGCAGCCTGCGCGCGCAGACGCCGACGGAAATGACCATTTCCGGCAGCCTGGGACGCATCCGGCTGCCCAACCGTTTTTACAAGCCCGATCACCTGATTGTCGAAATGATGGACGGCGAACGCCGCGTCGTCGCTGCCCCCCACCTGGGCAATGGCTATGCGCACGAGGCCATCGAGGCGATGCGCTGCATCCGCGCCGGCCTGCTGGAAAGCCCCCTCATGCCGCACGCCGACAGCGTGGCGCTGATGCGCAATCTCGACACCATGCGCGGCCAGATCGGCCTCGTCTACCAAGCCGACCAGGCGTGAACAGGAATCCCATGACATTGCACTCATCCCGTCCCAGCCTGAAAACTGTCCTCATCGCCAGCGGCGTCGTCCTGACCCTGGCGATGGGCGTGCGCCACGGCCTGGGCTTCTGGATGCAGCCGATCTCGCAAGCCAATGGCTGGACGCGCGAAACGTATTCGCTGGCGCTGGCCATGCAAAACCTGATGTGGGGCGTCTTCGGCCCGTTCGCCGGCATGGCGGCCGACCGCTTCGGCACCATGCGCGTCGTCATCGTCGGTGCCATCAGCTACATGGCGGGCCTCGTGTGGATGGCGCTCGTGACGCAGCCCACCCTGTTCATCGTCGGCTCCGGCATCTTCATCGGCCTGGCGCTGGCCTGTACGGCTTTTGGCGCCATCAGCGGCATCATCGGGCGCAGCGCGCCGCCCGAGCAGCGCTCGTGGGCCTTCGGCATTTCGTCGGCGGCCGGCTCGTTCGGCCAGTTCCTGATGATGCCCGTCGAGCAGCAGCTGATCTCCGCCGTGGGCTGGCAAAACGCCTTTTATGTGCTGGCCGCGCTGGTGCTGCTGGCGATGATCCCGATGGCCTTCTACCTGCGCGAGCCGCCCGTCTCGCACGCCAGCGGCCCGCAGCAAAGCGTGGGCGCCGCCTTCAGCGAAGCGATCGCCAGCCGCTCGTTCTGGCTGCTGTTGGCCGGTTATTTTGTCTGCGGTTTCCAGCTGGTCTTCATCGGCGTACACTTGCCGGCCTACCTGAAGGACCAGGGCCTGATGAACCCGAACGTCGCCGTCACGGCGCTGGCCCTGATCGGCCTGTTCAACATCGTCGGCTCCTACTATGCGGGCAAACTCGGCGGCAAGATCGCCAAGCGCTACCTGCTGTCGGCCATCTACGTGACGCGTGCCGTGGTCATCACCGCGTTCCTGCTGGCGCCATTGTCGGCGTGGTCCGTGTATCTGTTCGCCGCCGGCATGGGCGTGTTGTGGCTGTCGACCGTGCCGCTGACGAACGGCATCATCGCCGGCATCTTCGGCGTGAAGCATCTGTCGATGCTGGCCGGGATGGTGTTCTTCTCGCACCAGGTGGGCAGTTTCCTCGGCGCCTGGCTGGGCGGCTATCTGTACGAGCACCAGGGCAGTTACCACATCGTGTGGATGATCACCATCGGCCTGGGCTTGCTGGCCGCGCTGATCAACCTGCCCATCGACGAGCGCGCCGTCAAGCGCGTGGCGGTGGCCGCGTAATGGCCAGCTGGCGCACATGGCTGTGGCGCCTGGCTGGCGCCGCGCTGCTGGCCATTGTCTTCCTTGCCTATCTGCGGCCCGACTTCATGCTCGACCTGGCGAACCGCTTCTGGATGTGCATGTAGGCTGCGTGGGCGCAATGTGGTTTGCGTGAAGTCGGATTACGCTACGCTAATCCGACCTACCCGACCTGCCGCCGCGTATATCGCGTAGGTCGGATTAGGCCGAAGGCCGTAATCCGACAATCCTCGGAAACTATGCAAAATCATGCGATACCGACGCGCATTCCAGCCAGGTGGCAGCTTTTTCTTCACGGTGGTGACTGCCCATCGCCGGCCCGTTTTTTCTGCTGCCAATGCCGTGGATTTGCTGCGTGATTCTTTCCGCGCCGTGCGGCATCAACGGCCATTCGCTATCGACGCTATCGTCATCCTGCCCGATCACCTGCACTGCATCTGGACCCTGCCTGAAGACGATACCGATTTCATGACGCGCTGGCGCTTGATCAAGACGTGGTTCAGCAAACATGCAGGAATTAAGGATATTTGGCAGCACCGCTTCTGGGAGCATGTACTACGCGACGAACGCGACCTCGCCAATCATATCGATTACATCCATTACAACCCCGTCAAGCACGGCCTTGTGAGTAAAGTCATCGATTGGCCGTATTCCAGTTTTCACCGGTATGTAAAGCAGGGATGGTGTGCTGCGGATTGGGGCGGGGATGTTGTCGATATGAAGGGTGTTGGGCGGGAGTGAGCAGCGCTAACAATGTTGTCGGATTACGCTACGCTAATCCGACCTACCGTTTGCGTCGTGAGTAGGTCGGATTAGCGCAAAGCGCGTAATCCGAAAACGGCCCAAAGCATGCAATGTAAGACCTATACTTTTAAAAATTCCTCTTTCCCACCCAGCCAGCGCGCCAGGTGCGCTTCCACGGTGGCTGCAGCGGCGGCCGTGGTGGCGTGCAGCAAATCGTGCGCCACGTCGCGGGCTTGATCTACCAGCCACTGATCCGTTTCCAGGTCGGCGAAGCGCAGCATGGCCTGGCCGGACTGGCGCGCGCCAAGAAACTCCCCGGGGCCACGGATTTCCAGGTCGCGGCGGGCGATTTCAAAGCCGTCCGTCGTCTCGCGCATGGTCATCAAGCGCTGGCGCGCCACGCCGCCCAGGGGGCCCTGGTACAGTAGCAGGCAGACGCTGGCTGCCGAACCGCGGCCCACGCGCCCGCGCAGCTGGTGCAGCTGCGACAAGCCGAAGCGCTCGGCGTGCTCGATCACCATCAGCGAGGCGTTCGGCACGTCGACGCCCACCTCGATGACGGTGGTGGCTACCAGCACATGGATATGCCCGGCGATGAAGGCGTCCATCACTTCCTGCTTTTCCGCCGGTTTCAAACGGCCGTGCACGAGGCCCACCTGCAGCGCGGGCAGGGCTTCGGCCAGCATCATATAGGTGTCGGTGGCCGTCTGCAGCTGCAGCGCTTCCGATTCCTCGATCAGCGGGCAGACCCAGTACACCTGCCGGCCTTCCAGCGCGGCCGCATATACGCGGGCGATGACTTCGTCGCGCCGGTTCTGGTCGATGGCGCGCGTGACGATGGGGCTGCGTCCGGGCGGCAGCTCGTCGATCACCGACACTTCCAAGTCGGCGTAATACGTCATGGCCAGGGTGCGCGGGATGGGCGTGGCCGACATCATCAGCTGGTGCGGAACGGCCGCGCTGTCGCCCTTGTTGCGCAGGGTCAGGCGCTGGCCCACGCCGAAGCGGTGCTGCTCGTCGACAATCACCAGACCCAGTTTGGCAAACAGCACGTTATCCTGGATCAGCGCGTGCGTGCCGATCACCAGCTGCGCTTCGCCCGATTCGATCAGGGCCAGCGCGGCCGTCTTTTCCTTTTTCTTCAGGCTGCCCGTCAGCCACGCCACCTTCACGCCCAGCGGCTCCATCCAGGCGGCGATCTTGCGGAAGTGCTGCTCGGCCAGGATCTCCGTGGGCGCCATCAGCGCGGCCTGGTAGCCGCTGTCGATCGCTTGCGTGGCGGACAATGCCGCCACCACCGTCTTGCCGCTGCCGACGTCGCCCTGCAACAGGCGCTGCATCGGATACGGCAGGCGCAGGTCGGCGCGGATTTCCTCGAGCACGCGCGCCTGCGCGCCCGTCAGCTTGAAGGGCAGGGCGGCGCCGAATGCATTCGACAGGGTGCCGACGATGGGTAGCGATGCGGCGCCCTTCGAGCGGCGCGCGCGCTGGGCGCGTTTCAGCGACAGCTGCTGCGCCAGCAGTTCATCGAACTTCATGCGCACCCAGGCCGGGTGCGAGCGGTCCATCAGCGCGCTTTCATCGATGTCCTGCGGCGGATAGTGCAGCAGGTGCACGGCGGCGCGGAACGGCGACAGCTGCATTTCACGCAGCAGCTGGTCGGGCAAGGTGTCCTGCCAGTCGATGCGGCGCATGGCGTCGGCGATCTCGCGCCGCAGCACGTGCTGCGACAGGCCTTCGCCGGACGGATACACGGGCGTCAGCGCCGTGGGCAGGGGCGCTCCCTCGTTGACCACTTTATATGTCGGGTGCACCATCTCGGCGCCGAAAAAGCCGTGTTTGAGCTCGGCGCGCGCGCGTACCCGCGTGCCTTCGGCCAGCTGCTTGACCTGGCTGCCGTAGAAATTCATGAAGCGCAGCAGCAAATTGCCCGTTTCGTCGGCGATCGTCACCAGCAGCTGCTTGCGCGGCTTGAAATTGACTTCGCATTTGGTGACGATGCCCTCGACCTGCCACGACTCGCCGCCGCGCAGGCAGGCGTCGCGTATCGTGTAGACCTTGGTTTCGTCCTCGTAGCGCATCGGCAGGTGCAGCACCAGGTCCATGTCCGTGCGCAAGCCCAGTTTGGCCAGCCGGCTTTCCGTGCTGACCACTTTTTTGACGGCTTTCGGCTTGGTGGCCGGCTTGGCCGTGGGAGGAAGATCGGGCTTTGGATCGGACATATGCAAGGTTTTGGTGCCGCTAGCGTAAAATAGAGGGTTGTCCGGCACACCCTGTGCGTACCGCAGTCGTAAATTGTTGCGGCGGATTATTGTAATGCCTGTATAGGCGCACAGTATAGTGCCAGATGTTCCATTGCGCACTCCTAATCATTTTTGACGTACTTTTGAAGCAAAACGCATGTATTCGCTTTCCGATTTCGATTTTAATTTGCCGCAAGAAAACATTGCGCAAACTCCGTTGGCCGAGCGCAGCGCCTCGCGCCTGTTGCATCTGGACGGCGACGCTCTGGTCGACCGCCAGTTCGCCGACATCGTCGGGCTGTTGCAGGCGGGCGACCTGCTGGTGATGAACGATACGCGCGTACTCAAGGCGCGCTTCTTTGGCGTGAAGGAAAGCGGCGGCAAGATCGAGGCGCTGGTCGAGCGCGTGCTCGATGACCGCACCGTGCTGGCCCAGGTGCGCGCGTCGAAGTCGCCGCCGCCCGGTTGCCGCATCCGCCTGGCCGACGCCTTTGATGTGACGGTCGGCCAGCGCGCCGGCGAGTTCTTTACCCTGCACTTCGAGGCCGACGTGTTCGAGCTGATCGAGGCGCATGGCCGGCTGCCGCTGCCGCCGTACATCGAGCACGATGCGGATGCATTCGACGAGACGCGCTACCAGACCGTGTTCAACAAGGTGCCCGGCGCTGTCGCCGCACCGACGGCCGGCCTGCATTTCGACCAGGCCCTGCTCGATCAATTGAAGGCCAAGGGCGTCAACTTCGCCTATGTGACCCTGCACGTGGGCGCTGGCACCTTCCAGCCCGTGCGCACGGAGGTGCTGGCCGAACACAAGATGCATACCGAGTGGTACACCATGCCGCAGGAAACCGTCGACGCCGTGCGCGCCGCGCAGCTGGCCGGGCGCGACGTGGTGGCCGTCGGTACGACCAGCCTGCGCGCGCTGGAATCGGCCTCGCAAAGCGGCCAGCTGGTGGCGGGCAGCGCCGATACGGCCCTGTTCATCACGCCCGGCTATGCGTTTAAAACGGTGACGCGCTTGATCACCAACTTCCATTTGCCGAAGTCGACCCTGCTGATGCTGGTGTCGGCCTTTGCCGGCTATGCGCCGATCCGCAGCGCCTACGCGCATGCGATTGCGCAGAATTACCGTTTCTTCAGCTATGGCGATGCGATGCTGCTCACCACGCAATCGCGCGCTGCGCTGAACCTTGATACTCCCGTGAAAGACTGACATGCTGGAATTTACATTACTCAAGACCGACACGAGCGGCCTGACCAAGGCACGCCGCGGTACCTTGAAACTCAACCATGGCGTCGTGCAGACGCCGATCTTCATGCCAGTGGGCACTTACGGCTCCGTGAAAGCCATGTCGCCGCTGGAACTCAACGAGATCGACGCGCAGATCATTCTGGGCAACACGTTTCACCTGTGGCTGCGTCCTGGCAACACCGTCATGGAAAAATTCGGCGGCTTGCATGGTTTCATGGGCTGGAACAAGCCGATCTTGACGGACTCGGGCGGTTTCCAGGTGTTTTCGCTGGGCGCCATGCGCAAGATCACGGAAGAGGGCGTGCATTTCAATTCGCCGATCAACGGCGATAAATTGTTCCTGTCGCCGGAAGTGTCGATGCAGGTACAGCGCGTCCTGAATTCCGACATCGTCATGCAGTTCGACGAATGTACGCCGTACGAAATCCAGGGCCGTCCGGCCACCATCGAGGAAGCGGCCAAGTCCATGCGCATGTCCTTGCGCTGGGCGCAGCGCTCGAAGGACGAGTTCCACCGCGGTGAAAACCCGAATGCGCTGTTCGGCATCGTGCAGGGCGGCATGTTCGAAATGCTGCGCGACGAGTCGCTGGCCAAGCTGGAAGAAATCGATTTCCCCGGCATCGCCATCGGCGGCCTGTCCGTCGGCGAGCCGAAGGAAGACATGATGCGCATGCTGGCCCACGTGGGCCCGCGCCTGCCGGCCAACAAGCCCCATTACCTGATGGGCGTGGGCACGCCGGAAGACCTGGTGGCGGGTGTGTCGAACGGTATCGACATGTTCGACTGCGTCATGCCGACACGTAACGCCCGCAATGGCTGGCTGTTCACCCGTTTTGGCGACATCAAGATCAAGAACGCCAAGTACAAGGAAGACCAGGCGCCGCTGGACGAGACCTGCAGCTGCTACGCCTGCCGCAATTTCTCGCGCGCCTACCTGCACCATTTGCACCGCTCCAAGGAAATCCTCGGTGCGCGTTTGAATACCATCCACAACCTGCATTACTACCTGGACCTGATGCGCCAGATGCGCGAAGCGCTCGATGAAGACCGTTTCCACGCGTTTACCCTGCAATTCCACGCGGAACGCGCACGCGGAACTTAAGAAAACCTTATCTGGCGCCCTGGCCGCAGCATGGCCGGAAGTTTTGTGTATTGGTGCTTGGACTGGGGCGATAAAGCATTGCATAATGCCTTTTTAGCCCCATTTGAAGCTGCCATGCCTGCAATTGGAGGCTTGGCGGATTGCCAATGCTAGAATACAGCGCTATTTTTTCAAACTGATTAGAACTGGAGTCACCGTGTTTTTCATTTCCAACGCTTATGCGCAAGCCCCAACCGACGCCCTGGGCCTCGGCGGCAACCTGACCAGCTTCCTGCCGCTGGTATTGATGTTCGTGGTCATGTATTTCCTGATGATCCGCCCACAGCAAAAACGCGCCAAAGAACAACGGGCGATGATGGACGCGCTGGCCAAGGGTGACGAAGTCGTTACCGCCGGCGGCATGCTGGGCCGTGTTGTCAAGGTAGTGGACGCTTACGTCACCATCGAAGTGGCGACCGGCACCGAAATCACGGTGCAAAAGAGCTCCATCACCACCTTGCTGCCTAAAGGCACCCTGAAGGCGCTGTAATTCATCGCTGTCATTGCCAAAGCAATGATTGAATGGGGCGGCTACCCGCCGCCCCTCGCGACGCCTCCGACGCTCAACACTGAACGCTGAATCAATATGAATCGCTATCCTGCCTGGAAATACATCATCATCGTCGTCGCCTTATTGCTGGGCGCACTCTATACGGCGCCCAACTATTTCGGTGAGTCACCGGCGCTGCAAGTAACCAGCGGCAAGTCGACCGTCAAAGTGACGGGCGAGCTGATGACGCAAGTCGAGCAAATATTGACGAAAGAGAACGTCAAGTCGGAAGGTGTCACCATGGATGGCGCCGGCAACCTCGCCTCCGTGCGCGTACGTTTCGCCGATCCCGATACCCAGTTCAAGGCGAAACTGGTGCTGGAAAAAGACCTGAACACCGATGCCAGCGATCCCGCCTACATCGTGACGGTCAATCTGCAAGCCAATACCCCATTGTGGATGCAAAAATTGCATGCCTTGCCCATGTTCCTGGGCCTGGACTTGCGCGGTGGCGTGCACTTCCTGATGCAGGTCGATGCGAAAGCCGTACTGAACAAGAAAGTGCAGGGCGTCCAGTCCGCCGCGCGTAGCGTGTTGCGCGACAAGAATATCCGCCACGCCGGCATCGAACGCGTGGGCGACAGCGTGCAAATCAACTTCCGCGACGCGGAAACGCGCGTGAAGGCAAAAAATGTCCTGTCCGACCAGATGACGGAACTGGCGTTCGCCGATGCGGGCGAAGGCAGCGATTTGAAACTGAACATCACCCTGAAGCCGGCTGCCCTGAAAGCCACCATCGATGAAGGCGTGAAACAGAATATCTCCACCTTGTCCAAGCGCGTCAACGAGCTGGGCGTGGCCGAGCCGCTGATCCAGCAGCAAGGCCCTGACCGCATCGTGGTGCAATTGCCTGGCGTGCAGGACGTGGCCCGCGCGAAAGCCATCATCGGCCGCACGGCTACCCTGGAAGTGCGCCTGGTCGATGAGTCCATCGTCCCCGGCACCGAACTGTCGAGCGCCATTCCGTTCAACTCGGAACTGTTCACCGTCGGCAAGGGCGTCCCTGTCGTGCTGGCGAAAGACGTAATCCTGACGGGCGACTATATCTCCAGCGCCACGGCCAGCTTCGACCAGAACCAGCAGGCGGCCGTATCGATCGACCTGAACGGCGACGGCGGCCGCAAGATGCGCGAAGCGACGCGCGAACGCGTGGGCAAGCGCATGGCCATCGTGCTGTTTGAAAAGGGCAAGCCGGAAGTGCTGTCGGTTGCCACCATCCAGCAGGAACTCGGTTCGCGCTTCCAGATCACCGGCATGGGCGGCGCGGAAAACGCGAATGAACTGGCGCTGCTGCTGCGCTCGGGCGCCCTGTCCGCACCGATGACCGTCATCGAAGAACGCACGATCGGACCGCAACTGGGCGCGGAAAACATCGCCAAGGGCTTCCACTCGACCCTGTACGGCTTCATCGCCATCGCCGTCTTCATGATCGCCTACTACATGCTGTTCGGTGCCTTCAGCGTGCTGGCCCTGGCCACCAACCTGCTGTTGCTGGTCGGCTTGCTGTCGATGATCCAGGTGACGTTGACCTTGCCAGGTATCGCCGCTATCGCGCTGGCCCTGGGTATGGCGATTGACGCCAACGTGCTGATCAATGAACGTATCCGTGAAGAGCTGCGCGCCGGCAATACGCCGCAAGCGGCGATCGCCGCCGGCTTCGACCGCGCCTGGGCCACGATTCTCGACTCGAACGTGACCACCCTGATCGTCGGCCTGGCGCTGCTGGCCTTCGGTAGCGGTCCTGTGCGCGGCTTCGCTGTTGTGCATTGCCTGGGTATTCTGACCTCGATGTTCTCCTCCGTGTTCGTCTCGCGCGGCGTGGTCAACCTCTGGTATGGCCGCAAGAAAAAGCTGACGACCTTGTCGATCGGCACGGTGTGGGTGCCGGGCACCAGCAAATAAGCGACGGCCCCGACTCACCCAATAGCGTCAACAGCGATCGCGTCCGGTGGCACAGCCGCCGGACGCACAGAATAGAACTCAGAGGATTTCATGGAATTTTTCCGGATCAAAAAAGATATTCCCTTCATGCGCCATGCGTTGATTTTCAACGTGATTTCGGCCGTGACCTTCCTTGCCGCCGTCTTCTTCCTGGTGCACAAGGGCTTGCACTTGTCCGTCGAATTCAAGGGCGGCACCCTGATGGAGGTGAAATACCCGAAGGCGGCCAATCTGGAAGGCATACGCGGCACCCTGATCGCCATGGGCTATGAAGAGCCGGGCGTGACCAGCTTCGATACGGCGCGCGACGTGATGATACGCCTGCCGGTGGAAAATGGCGTCAGCGCCGCGAACACCTCGCAGCGCGTGTTTGAAGCCTTGTGCAAGGCCGAGCAAGGCTCGACCAAGGCCATCGACACCGTCACCGACAAGGGCGAGCATGTGCTCAAGAGCGCGTGTATGGATGCTGCCGGCAGCGAAGCGGTCGTCCTGCAGAAAGTTGAATTCGTCGGCCCGCAAGTGGGCGAGGAACTGGCGCAGAATGGCTTGAACGCGCTGGTGGTGGTGATTATCGGCGTGATGATCTACCTGGCCATCCGCTTCGAATGGAAATACGCTGTCTCGGCCATTATCGCCAACTTGCATGACGTGGTGATCATCCTGGGCTTCTTCGCTTTCTTCGAATGGGAATTCTCGCTGACGGTGCTGGCGGCCATCCTGGCGGTGCTCGGTTATTCCGTCAACGAATCGGTGGTGATTTTTGACCGTATCCGCGAAAACTTCCGCAAGCAGCGCAAGGCGACCGTGCATGAAGTGATCGACAGCGCGATCACCAGCACCATTTCGCGTACCATCATCACCCACGGCTCTACCCAGATGATGGTGCTGTCGATGCTGATCTTCGGCGGCCAGACCCTGCACCACTTCGCACTGGCGCTGACCATCGGTATCTGCTTCGGTATCTACTCGTCCGTGTTCGTCGCGGCCTCGATCGCCATGTGGCTGGGCGTCAAGCGCGAAGACTTGATCAAGCCGGTCAAGGAAAAAGACGAAACCGACGGCGCCGTGGTGTAAGCGCAGGTTTTTTGCAGCTTGAATGAAAGAACGATCACCGTTTGCGGTGGTCGTTTTTTTTTGTAACGGATGACGATGAAGCGTTTTTTATGGGTAGGCCTGATGGCGGGCATGACGGCATGCGCGGGCGCCGCCGATTTCAGTCGTGCCGATGCCGGCAGCATCGCCATGCGCGGCCCGATTGCCGAGGGCGACGTGGACAAGCTGCGGCTGCTGGCTACGCCGGGCACCGCGCTGTTGCGCGTCAATAGCGATGCAGGCGATCCGCAGGCGGCGATGCAGCTGGGCCGCTATCTGCGCCAGCGGCAATGGCGTCTCGCCATCGACACGCTGTGCGCCGGCAGCTGCGCCCTGTATGTGTTCCCGGCCGCGCGGCACAAAAGCATACCCGACGGCGCCGTGCTGGCACTGCAGGAGTCGGCGTTCCTGCGCGCGCAGGTCGACAGGGCGCAGATGCGGCGCATCCTGGTTGAAGCGGGTGTGGCGGCCGAGGATCTGAACGATGAAACGGTGGCGCTGGCGGCCCGGTTGGCAGAGACGGCGGCGCAGGAAGCGGCGTTTGCCGCGGAGCTGGGTATCGCCCCCGCCTTTTACCGCGACTTCCGGCAAGTGGCGGCGCAGGCCGATAGCGTGCGCCAGCGCTTTCCCGACCAGGAGGCGGCCGTCTACTGGTGGCCAACCGCCGCCCGGCTGCGGCACTGCTACGGCATCGCTGGCGTGGAGGAGGGGACGCGTGCGGCGCGCATGCTGCCCGACGGCTATCTGTATGTGCCGGCCCTGTCGGCCCTCGTCATGGGCGACCAGGCTTTGCAGGCTTGTCCATGAGCCGCAGCGGCCGTTTGTTCCTGCTGATGGACGCCATGCGCGCCAAGCGCGTGCCCGTCACGGCGGCCCAGCTGGCGCAGCAGCTCGGCGTTTCCGAGCGCACGATTTACCGCGATATCCAGACCCTGGCCGAATTGGGCGCGCCCCTGCAGGGCGAGGCCGGTATCGGCTATGTGCTGCGCCGCGGCGCCTTCTTGCCGCCGCTGATGTTTGGCGCCGACGAGCTGGAGGCGCTGGTGCTGGGCGCGCGCTGGGTGCGCCGGCAGGGCGATGCGGGCCTGGCGCAGGCGGCCAGCAATGCCCTGGCCAAGATCGCGGCCGCTTCGCCGCGCGACCTGCGCGACAGCATGGCCGAGACCAGCCTGTGGGTGCCGCTGGGGCGTCCCGCCGATGGCACGCAGCCGGCCGACCGTTACGTGCAGCCCGTGCGCGAGGCGATCCGCTACGAACAGAAGCTCACGCTCGCCTATCAGGATGAGCATGGCAGAGCGACCTCGCGCACGGTGTGGCCGTTCGCCCTGGCTTTTTTCGAAGGCAAGCGACTGCTGGCCGCCTGGTGCGAACTACGCGGCGATTACCGGCATTTCCGCATCGACCGCATCGCCGACGTGCGGCAGCATGCGGAGCGCTATCCCACGCGGCGCCATGTGCTGCTCGATGCCTGGCGCAAGGCGCACGAGATTGACCCGGAATCCTGATATTCGCTCCTGACAAAAACTGTCAGTGACGGCGACTACGATGGTGGCTTCCTCACTCACCGGAGCTATCCATCATGCGCCTGTACCACCACCCCATGTCTTCGAATGCCCGCCGTGCCCTGATGACGGCGATCCACCTCGGCCTGCCTCTGGAGCTGGCCGAAGTCGACCTGATGAATGCGGACGACCGCCGCCGCCTGGCCGAACTGAACCCGAACGGCAAAGTGCCCGTGCTGGCCGATGGCGATTTCCTGCTGTGGGAATCGTGCGCCATCATGCAATACCTGGCCGAGCAGATGCCGGGCCAGACGATTTATCCGCAGGCGCCGCAAGCGCGCGCCGACGTCAACCGCTGGCTGTTCTGGGCCGCGCAGCACTTTGCGCCCGCCATCAGCGTGCTGGCCTGGGAACGCGCCTGGAAAGGCATGATGGGCAATGGTCCGGCGGACCCGCAGGAAGAGGCGCGCGGCGAGCACGAACTGCATGCCTGCGCCGTGGTGCTGGATGCGCATCTGGCGCAGCGTGAGTGGCTCTGCGGCGATGCCTTGACCCTGGCCGAGTTCGCCGTCGCCGCGCCGCTGATGTACAGCGAGGCCGTGCGCTTGCCGCTGGCGCAGTACCAGCACATCCAGGCGTGGTTTGCCCGCGTGCGCCAGCTGCGCGCCTGGCAGGAAACGGACGTGGAACTGTTGCGGGATAATGTGTGCGCTAAGTGAGCCAGCGCACGGAGCTGGCGCGGCACAGCGCATAAGATAGGGCTGTCTCTTTCAGGACATCCCTAGCTTTGGACTTTACCCGCTTTCGAGCGGGTTTTTTTTGAATAGCAGCTTGATAAATTGATAATCGCTGCACAGATGGGGCACATCCCACTTTCAGCAGGTACGCCATGTTCATGCCACGCCATCCGAAACCCCTGTTGAGTACCAAGGCGGTCGCCATGCAAGTTGTCGAGCAAAAGCAGGGAACGCAGGCCATGGACAAGCATGTGCTGATCGTCGACGTGCCGAAGCCGGCGCCAGGCGTGTCGATCATGCCGCCGGTGCCGGTAAAACAGGATTAATGCACGAGCACCTTCAGCAGCGACTGCACTTCATCATCCGATTCTTCCATGATGCTCGACAAGGTTGCATCGTCGCCGATCAGGCAATCGATGCTGCGCGCGGCGCGGGCGGCCCGCACGGCGATGGCGGCCGGGCTTTCGTTGAGCGGTGACGAGACGGGCGCCAGGTCATTTGCCAGCAACAGGGTGTCGCCCAGCGATTCGGGCGGGATGGCGCGCAAGCCTTCCCACAGCGCATCGATGGCGCCCCTGACCGCTTCCGGCACCTTCAGTTTGGCCAGGACACCGTGGCCGATGGCCTGTTCGCCATGTTCGACCCAGTCTTCCGGTTCGCCGTCGAGGATGCCGGGGAATTCGGCCGCGCGCGACAGCAGATAAAACCCGCCCACTTCATGCATGATGCCGGCAAACAGGGCCGTATCGGGGTCCACCTTGGTGACGCGGCGGGCCAGTACCTGCGACAGGGCCGCCACGTGGGCCGTATGCTCCCACAGCTGGTTGGCCTTCGCTTGCAGCACGGGATCGGTGATGGTGCTGCCCAGCTGGCGCACGATCAGCGATGCCACCACCGACTGCAGGGTACGCACGCCTAGCCGCTGCACGGCATTGCGCACGCTGGTGATTTCATTGCCGGAACGGTTGAACGCCACGGAATTGGCGATGGCCACCGTGCGTGCCGCCAGCAGCGGGTCAGCCTGCACCAGCTTGGCGGCGGCCTCGATATGGCAGTCGGGATCGGCCAGCGCCTCTTGCAGCTTGAGCGAAGCGTCCACATTGGCAGGAAAGGTCAGCTCGCCACGAGCGGCTTGTGCGGCGATGCTTTTAAAGGCGTCGAGTCTGTTCATTGAAAAAATTATACTCGCAATATTTCCGTGCGGAACTTTTTAACCATGATCTTTTCACAAACAGCTTAGCAAAAGGCAAGCAAAGCCCTGTAAACGGAAAGAGGCATGCCCCGGTATCGGCGGCATGCCTCTTTTGATAAAGTGAGCGTTATCAGTCTGCTTCGCTAAATATCGCGTCGCAGCCTTCAACGAGTTCATCGCTGTCTTCCAGCTCATCGGTCAAGCCCAGGTCGAACAGTTCCTCGACGGCGTTCATGAAGCTGTTGTGCTTGGTGGCGCCGATCAGGCGGTAGATTTCGCCGTCTTCGTTGCGCACGCCAATGATCAGTTTTTCCTGGCGTACCAGTTCCGGCGTGCTGGCGTTGAGCAGCAGATTGCCGATGATGTGTTTATCGAAATGAGCAGGCTTTTTGCCTTCGAGCAGTGAGGTTTTCAACTTGGTTTCCTTTGTCTTGTTTGAATGTCGGTGCCTGGTGTATGGTCAGCCGTTGGCGATGGCCTGTTTCAGTCCCGCCAGGGTGCTTTCCAGACGTATGAAATCGTCTTCGGTATAGCCGTCGAACAGGCGCTGGCCCTGCGTTGTCAGCTTGGGGAACACGTCATGGAACACCTGTTCGCCCTCGCAGCTCAGGCGCACGTAATAGGAACGCTTGTCGCGTGGACAACGTTCGCGTATCACCAGCCCCTTCTGTTCCAGCCGGTCCACCACGCCCGTCAAAGTACCCTTGGTAATCAGGGTTTTCTGGCCCAGTTCCTTGTAGGACATGCCGCAGGTGTTGCCGAGCGTGGCAATGATGTCGAATTGCGCATGCGTCAAGCCGTACTGGCGCACGAAGTCGCCAGAAAACCGCTCGAAGCCTTGCATGCATTCGGCCAGCAGCCGGATACTTTTTAAATATCGTTCACCCATGGGGGTGATTATATCCTTCCGCTCCGCTTTTTTCCGCCGCGCCGGGATGCGCCCTTGCATGAGGGGCGCGACGGGGCGGAAGTCCGGTATCATGTGGGCAACTCAGCCCTTGCCCTTGGTCCGCCTCGCCGATGTCCTTCGCTAATCTTTCCCGTATCGGCCTCGACAAACCGCTGCGTTTGCTGCTGGTCCATGCCGGCGATGCCGAGTCGATCACCTGGGCCGGCCTGGTGCAGCCGCTGCGCCTGTGCGCGCGGGCGCTGGGGCCGGACGCCCTGCAACTGGACGTGCGCACGCCGGAACAGGTGGCCGCGCAGGGCGGTAACTGGCATATCGCGCTGCTGGTGGCCGACGAGACGGAGGCGCCGCTGCGCGCCGAGCTGTGCCGGGCCGTGATCGAACGTTGCCGTTCGGCGCCGTTCTGGGGCGGCGTGGGCGCGGCCGTGCTGTGGCTGGCCGGCGCGGGCGTCATGGATGGCGTGCGCATCGCCTTGCCGTGGGCCCTGTATGCCGATGCGGAAGCGAAGGCGGAACGGGCCATCCTGACGCCGCACCTGTTCGACATCGACGGCCCGCACATCACCTGCTGCGGCGGCGCGGCCAGCATCGATTTTTCGCTGACCCTGATCGAGACCATCTTTGGCGCCGACGTGCAGGCGCTCGTCAAGGAAGCGCTGTGCGTGGACAAGGTGCGCGGCAAGGAAGAGCGCCAGAGGGTGGCCCTGCAGGCGCGTTTCGGCGTGCTGCAGCCCAAGTTGTCCGAGGCGGTAACCTTGATGGAAGCCAATATCGAAGAACCGCTGTCGACCGACGATATCGCCAGCCTGGTGGGCCTGTCGCGGCGCCAGCTCGAGCGGCTGTTCAAGCAATACCTGGGCAGTCTGCCATCGCGCTACTACCTGGAGCTGCGCCTGCGGCGTTCACGGCAACTATTGCTTGATACGCATTATTCTATTGTGCAAGTTGGCCTGATGTGCGGCTTTTCCTCGGGCTCGCACTTTTCCACGGCCTTTGGCACCCTGTTTGGCAATACGCCCCGGGAAGAGCGGCAAAGAAAGCTGATGCCGCCTGCGTGATTAAAGCAAGCCCGGCTGTGATGAATTGTGAAAATCCTTGTCGCAGATTCAAAAGAGTTTTAGCATCCCGCTTTTTATAATGCAGTACACACGTAGCTGTCGTAGCTGCGGAGTACCTAACATATTGATGGGGAAATGCTATGAATGCCAAGCTTGATTCGACCGTAACGGCTCGTCCAGTCACCCGGGAAACCTTTGACCAGGTCCTCGTTCCTACCTACGCCCCTGCAGCCATGGTGCCCGTGCGCGGTTCCGGACTGGACCTGTGGGACCAGTCAGGCAAGCATTACCTCGATTTCACCTCCGGCATCGCCGTCAACAGCCTGGGCCACTGCCATCCGGCCCTGGTCGACGTGCTGACCAAGCAAATCAATAATCTGTGGCATTTGGGCAACGGCTACACCAATGAGCCCGTGCTGCGCCTGGCGCTGGCCCTGACGGAAGCGACCTTCGCCGACCGCGCCTTCTTCTGCAACTCGGGCGCGGAAGCCAACGAAGCGGCCCTGAAGCTGGCGCGCAAGTACGCGCATACCAAGTTCGGCGCGCACAAGTCGCGCATCATCTCGTGCTTCAGCTCCTTCCACGGCCGCACCCTGTTTACCGTCTCCGTCGGCGGCCAGGCCAAGTACACGGAAGGCTTCGAGCCGCTGCCGCCATCGATCGACCACATCGCCTACAACGATATCGAAGCGGCGCGCGCCGCCATCGGCGATGACGTGTGCGCAGTGATCGTCGAGCCGGTACAAGGCGAAGGCGGCGTGGTGCCGGGCAATCCGGAATTCCTCAAGGAGTTGCGCGCCCTGTGCGACAAGACGGGCGCCCTGCTGATTTTCGACGAAGTCCAGAGCGGCATGGGCCGCACTGGCGCCTTGTTCGCCTACATGGGCTACGGCGTCACGCCGGACATCCTGACGGCCGCCAAGGCCCTGGGCAACGGCTACCCGATCGGCGCCATGCTGACCACGAATGAACTGGCGCAGACCCTGGCCGTCGGCACCCACGGCACCACCTACGGCGGCAACCCGCTGGCCGCCACCGTGGCCCTGACCGTGCTGGACACGATCAACACGCCGGCATTCCTGGCGCGCGTGAAAGAAGCGAGCGTCAACACCATCGCCATGCTGCAAGGCTTGATCACGGATTACCCGCAAGTGTTCTCCATCGTGCGCGGCAGCGGTTTGCTGCTGGGCCTGGTCGTCACCGATGCCTACAAAGGCCGCGCGAAAGACATCCAGAAAGCGGCCGAAGCGCAAGGCTTGATGGTGCTGATCGCCGGCATGGACGTGGTGCGCCTGGCGCCGGCCCTGATCGTCTCGGACGAGCAGATCGCCGAAGCGGGCCGTCTGCTGCGCGCCGCCATCGACGGCATGCTGAAAGCCTGAAGCTAGCCCCGCTCCCTGTTTGATCACCGGCCCGCCGCTTTGCTGCGGGCCGGCTTGGTTCTACCCCAGCATTGTCAGCATTGAAGGAGTACCCATGTATGTTGTCCGTCCGGTAGAAATTGCGGATATTGCAGCCCTCGAAGCGCTGGCCGCAGTCACCATGCCGGGTGTCCATACCCTGCCGAAGACGCGCGAAAAAATCGCCGCCTCCGTCGAGCGCTCCATCGCCTCGTTTGCCGCCCATGTCGACATCCCCAGCGAAGAGTCGTATCTCTTCGTGCTTGAATCCCTGCTCGACAAGAGCATCTTTGGTACGGCCGCCATCTTCGCCTCGGCCGGCTCGAACGGCACCTATTTTTCCTTCCGCAACGACGTCATCCAGCAAGTCTCGCGCGACCTGAACATCAGCCACAGCGTGCATGCGCTGACCCTGTGTTCCGAGTTGACGGCGTACTCGCAGCTGTCCGGCTTCTATGTGCGCAACATGGAACAGGCGGGCCTGGAAGCGGCCCTGCTGTCGCGCGCGCGGCTGCTGTTCGCCGTGCTGGCGCCGCACCGTTTCGGCGACCGTTTCTTCGTGCCGCTGGCCGGCATCACGGACGCCAACGGCCAGTCGCCGTTCTGGGATGCGCTGGGCCGCAAGTTCTTCCAGATGGATTTCCTCGATGCCGAAAAAGTCATCGGCGGGGCGCGCAACCGCACCCTGATCGTCGAACTGATGCCGCACTACCCCGTGTACGTGCCGCTGCTGCCCGGCGACGCGCAGGCGGCCATGGGCCAGATCCACCCGAGCGGCGAACTGGCGTTCAATCTGCTGACGGAAGAAGGCTTCGAAGCCGACGATTACATCGACATCTTCGATGGCGGCCCGATCCTGCAGGCGCACAAGCATGCGCTGCGCTCGTTTACGGGCTCGCTCACGCGCCGCGTCGTCGCAGGCGTCACGCCCAGCCGCACGGGCATGAAAGTCAATTATGCGGTCGCTTCCGGCGCCGAGCGCAATTTCCGCGCCGTGACCTTTGCCTGCGATGCGCTCGAAGCGCAGGACACCATCGGTTTGCCGGCAGACCTGCTCGAGGCGCTGGCCGTGGCCGAAGGCGACAGCGTCATTTGCGTGCGTATCTAAGGGAGTCAATTTTATGCTAGTAGTACGCGCCATCAACGCCAATGACCTCGATGCCCTGTATGGGCTGGCCAGCCAGGTCGGCACCGGCATGACCACGCTCAAGCCGGACATGAAAATGCTGGGCGACCGCCTGGCCATCGCCTGCGCTTCGTTCGCCGAAACCATTCCGCCAGAAAAGCGCGATTACATGTTCGTCATGGAGGATACCGATACGGGCCGCCTGGCTGGCGTGTGCGCCATCAAGGGCGCCGTGGGCCTGGATGAACCGTTCTATAACTACCGCATCGGCACCCTGGTCCATTCCAGCCGCGAGCTCGATGTGTTTACGCGCATGGAAACCCTGTACCTGTCGAACGACCTGACGGGCAGCACGGAACTGTGCTCGCTGTTTCTGCACCCCGATTACCGCAGCGGCAACAACGGCAAGCTGCTGTCGAAAAGCCGTTTCCTGTTCATCGCCCAGTTCCCGCAGCTGTTCACGGAAAAGCTGATCGCGGAAATGCGCGGCTACCAGGCGCCGGACGGCAGCTCGCCGTTTTATGAAGGCCTGGGCCGCCACTTCTTCAAGATGGATTTCCACCACGTCGACGACTTGACGAGCCTCGGTAAAAAATCGTTCATCGCCGAGCTGATGCCACGCCAGCCCATGTACGTGGCCTACCTGCCCGACGAAGCGCAGGAAGTCATCGGCAAGGTGCATCTGAGCACTGCGCCCGCGCGCCGCCTGCTGGAACAGGAAGGCTTGCACTTCGAAGGCTATGTCGATATTTTCGACGCCGGTCCCGTGCTGCAGGCGCGCGTCTCCGAACTGCGCGCCATGCGCGACAGCATGCCGGCCGTGCTCGACGCCGCGACTGTGCCAGTGCCTGCACCGGAAGTGTGCGGCGATGCCGCCCAGGCCGAGCCTTACCTGGTGTCGAACACCGACCTGAAAGATTTCCGCATGATCGTCACCTGCGCCAATCCGCACAGCGGCAAGATCGCGCTGGACGACGATGAACTGCATCTGCTGCGCTGCCATCACGGCGATACCGTGCGCACCTTGTCACTCAACCCGAGGAAGCATCCCCATGTCTAACGTATTGAATCCATCTACCGCAGCATCGAACTTCATCAACGCCGCCTGGCTGCCAGGCACGGGCCGTGAACTGGCCACCATCGATCCGTCGAACGGCAAGCAGACCTGGGCCAGCCTGGAAGCGACAGAACACGAAGTCGAACAGGCGTGCCAGGCCGCCCGCGCCGCTTTTGAAGCGTGGGCCGATACGCCCGTCGACGAGCGCATCGCCATCTGCGTGCGCTTTCGCGAACTGCTGAAGGAGCATGCGGAAGCGCTGGCGCTGTTGATCTCGGAAGAAGTGGGAAAACCGCTGTGGGAGTCGCGCACGGAAGTGGCCACCATGGCCAACAAGATCGATATCTCGGTGCAGTCGTACAACGCGCGCACGGGTATCACGCAAAGCAAGATCGCCGATGGCGACGCCGTGCTGCGTCACCGTCCGCATGGCGTGTTCGGCGTCTTCGGTCCGTACAATTTCCCCGGCCACCTGCCGAACGGCCACATCGTGCCGGCCCTGATCGCCGGTAACACCATCGTCTTCAAACCGAGCGAATATGCGCCGCGCACGGCCATCAAAACCGTGCAGCTGTGGCAGCAGGCCGGCTTGCCGAATGGCGTCGTCAACCTCGTCAACGGCGGGCGCGACACGGGCGTGGCGCTTGGCGCCAATCCGCATCTCGACGGCGTATTGTTTACGGGGTCGTGCCAGACGGGCATCAGCCTGCATCGCCAGTTCGGCGGCCAGCCGGGCAAGATGCTGGCGCTGGAAATGGGCGGCAACAACGCCCTCGTCGTGTGGGACGTCAAGGATGTCGACGCGGCCGTGCACCACGCGATCTTCTCCGCCTTTGTCTCGGCCGGCCAGCGCTGCACCTGCGCACGCCGCCTGGTGGTGCAGGATAACGCCGCCGGTGCTGCCTTCGTTGCGCGCTTGGTGGAAGTGGCCGCAAAACTGGGTATCGGCGCGTCCGACGCCCAGCCGCAGCCGTTCATGGGCCCAGTGGTATCGAGCGCCGTGGCAAAACGCCTGGTGCAGGCGCAGGCGGACATGGTCGCCAAGGGCGGCACCACCTTGCTGCAGATGCGCCAGTTGAATCCCGAGGCGGGCTTTGTCACGGCCGGCATCGTCGACGTGACTAGTGCTGCCGGCATTCCCGACGAAGAGTGGTTTGGCCCACTGCTGCAAGTGGTCCGCGTGGCCGATTTCAATGCGGCCCTGAAGGTGGCCAATGCCACGGAATTCGGCCTGGCTGCGGCGCTGTTGTCCGACGATCCGGCCCTGTGGCAAACGTTCCAGACGCGCGCGCGCGCCGGCATCGTCAACTGGAACCGTCCGACCACGGGCGCGGCCAGCACGGCGCCGTTCGGCGGCATCGGCAAGTCGGGCAACCACCGTCCGAGCGCCTATTACGCGGCCGATTACTGCGCCTACCCGGTCGCCTCGATCGAGAACGGCGTATTGGAAATGCCGGCCAAGCTGTCGCCTGGCCTGAATTTTTAAATTTTAAGGACATGCCTCCCATGCACAGCACGCGCGAATACAATTTTGACGGCCTGGTCGGGCCATCGCATAACTATGCGGGACTCTCGTTTGGCAACGTGGCCTCGTTCAGCAATGTGAAAAGCGCTTCGAATCCGAAGCAGGCCGCCTTGCAGGGCCTGGCGAAGATGCGCGCGCTGGCCGCGCGCGGCTTTGCGCAAGCCTTGCTGCCGCCGCAGGACCGGCCGAATTTCCGCCTGCTGCGCTCCATCGGTTTCACGGGCACGGACGCCGAGGTGCTGGCGCGCGCCTACAAGGAATCCCCGGTGATCCTGGCCTGCGCGTATTCCGCCTCGCCCATGTGGACGGCGAACGCCGCCACGGTCAGCCCGTCGGCGGACACGCAAGATGGCCGCGTGCATTTCACGGCCGCCAACCTGAATAACAAGCTGCACCGCGCCTTCGAGCACGCACAGTCGGCGCGCAGCCTGCGCGCCATTTTCAGCGACGACAAGCACTTCGCCGTGCACGATGCGCTGCCGTCGACACCGGCCTTCGGCGACGAGGGCGCGGCCAACCACACGCGCTTGGGCGCCGGCCACGGTGCGCCATCGGTGGAGTTGTTCGTGTATGGTCGCGTGGAGTTCGACCCGTCCGCGCCATTGCCGAAGCGCTACCCGGCGCGCCAGACCCTGGAAGCGTCGCAAGCCGTGGCGCGATTGCATGGCCTGGACGCGAAGCGCACCGTGTACGTGCAGCAGAACCCGGACGTGATCGACCAGGGCGTGTTCCATAACGACGTCATCGCCGTCGGCAATGGCAATGTGCTGTTCTATCACGAGCAGGCGTTTGCCGATGAAGAAGCAAGCTTGTCGCAGTTGCGCCGCGCCGTCGCCGCCACGGGTGTGCAACTGGACGCGCTGCGCGTGGACACGGGCCAGGTGCCGATCCAGGATGCGGTGACCAGCTATCTGTTCAACAGCCAGTTGCTGACGAAAGAGGGCGGCAAGATGGCGCTGGTGATACCGCAGGAATGCCAGGAAAACCGCGCCGTGTCGCGCTACCTGGAAGGCCTGGTGGCCAGCGGTGGACCGATCGATGAACTGATACATTTCGACCTGCGCCAGAGCATGCGCAACGGCGGCGGGCCCGCCTGCCTGCGTTTGCGCGTGGCGCTGACGGAAACCGAGGCGCGCGCCATGCACCAGGGCGTGATCATGACGGAAACGCTGTACCATCGGCTGGTGCCGTGGGTGGAAAAACACTACCGCGACCATCTGGAGCCGGGCGACCTGGCCGATCCGCAGCTGGCGCTGGAAGTGCATGCGGCGCTTGAAGAATTGACGATCATCCTCAACTTACCTGGATTGTACGACTTGTAGGCGATAGAAAAACACACAGAACATCCGAGACAACTATCCGTAGCACAGACAGAATTGGACGGGCGACCCCCGTCTCTTGACACCGCTGCCGCCCAGCCACAAGCCCGAACGACAGCGTTGGACATTCACATTACCGTAATGGAGATGCAAGATGAATCACACGCCACAAGATTTGCGTACACAAACGCTGGAGTTGATTAACGCGGCTGGCAATGCAGGCAAGGCGGCAGCGCCTGTCGTGCAGCTGGTGCAGGCCTGGCTCGACTCGCTCGACGCCGAAGACCTGGCCGATATCGCGCCCGACAGCCTGGCGCCCGTGCTGGTCGACGGCTTCACGCAAGCGGCCAAGCGCACCGGCAACGGCTGCCAGATCGCCCCCCTGCGTTATGCGGATGGCCGTGGCGGCATGGCGAGCGCCTTGCTGATCCTGAACGAAGACATGCCTTACCTGGTCGACTCCATCGTCATGGCCATGCGCCGCCAGCACCTGGCCGTGCGCGGTGTGATGAACACTGTGCTGCCCGTGCGCCGCGCCGCTGACGGCAGCGTCGAAGCGGTGCGCCAGCCGGGCGACCCGCTCGAATCGTATGTGCTGGTGCTGCTCGACGAAGAGCTGGCGCCGCAAGCCCAGGCCGCGCTGGTCGCCGCCCTGGAGACGGTCGCGCGTGACGCGGCCGTCGTGCGCCGCGATAGCGCCGCCATGAGCGAGCGCCTGGCCGCCGTCGCCACGGCTGCATCGCAGCATGGCGAAGAAGGCGCGGAAGTGGCGGCCTTCCTGGAGTGGGCCCGCAGCGGCGGCTTTGAAGTATTTGGTTACGCCTACTACCGCGTCAAGCCGGGCGTGCGCGAACTCGAACGCGACATTCCGAGCCGCGTCGGCGTGCTGCAGGATACGGCGCACTCCGTCTACGGCACCTGCCTGGCGAACATCCCGGGCGACTTCGACACCCTGGCCAAGCGCGATTCGGCGCTGTCCATCGTCAAGGCCGACGTGGCGGGCACTTTGCACCGCGACCAGCAGCTGGACTTCATCGGCGTGCGCGACATGGATGCGCAAGGCGCGATCCTGGGCGAGCATTGCTTCGTCGGCCTGTTCACCCGTGCAGGCAATTCCACCCCGCTGGCGGCGCTGCCGTTTGCGCGCGGCCGCGTAGCCAAGGTTTTGAGCCTGGCCGGCGTGCGCCAGCAAGGCTTCCGCGCCGAGAAATTCCGCGAAATCCTTGAGTCCTTGCCGCGCACGGAAGCGCTGGAAGCGGATCTCGACTGGCTGGCGCAAGTGTGCGGTTCCGTCGTTTCGCTGTACAAGCAGCCGCGCACCAAGGTCTTCGCGCGCCGCGACGTGTATGCGCGCCACCTGAACGTGCTGGTCTACCTGCCGCGCGAGCGCTACAGCGCCAGCGTCGCATCGAGCCTGGCGAAAGCCCTGCAAGCCAGTTCCGGCGCCACGCATGTGAGCATGCAAACCCTGGTGGCCGACGGTCCTCTGGCGCGCGTCTACCTGATCGCCCACGCCGCGCGCTATCCGCTGGACCTGGAAACGGATATCGAACAGCCGCTGCTGAGCGTGCTCGACGGCTGGCATAACGGTTTTGCCGCCGTGGCCGACGCCGTGCCTGACGTGGCCCTGCGCACCAGCCTGCGCAAACTGTGCGCCACGTTACCGCTCGATTACGTGGCCGCCACCGCGCCGGCCGTCGCCTTCCGCGACCTCGACACCATCCTGCGTAACACGGATCCATCGCACGTGGCCGTGCGCATCGAGACGGGCGCCGTCACCACCATCCGTTTGTACTCGGCCAACAAGGTGCCGCCGCTGTCGACCATCCTGCCGGCACTGCACAACGCGGGCGTGGCCATCGACCGCGAACAGGCGTATTCCGTTTCGCTGGCCGACGGCACGCGCTATTTCGTCACCAGCCTGACGGTCGATGCCGCCAGCGCGGCGAAACTGGCGCAGCCATCCGTCGTCGCCGTGGCGCAGGAATTGTTTGCCGCCCTGTTCAACGACACGGCCGAAGATGGCCGTTTGAATGGCCTCGTCATCGAAGGCGGCTTGTCGACGCGCGAAGTGCAACTGGTGCGCGCCTATACCAGCTACTGGCGCCAGACGGGCAGCCGCTTCTCGGTGCGCTACATCGCCGAAAGCCTGCGCAAGCAGCCGGCCCAGGTCAAAGCCCTGGTGGAAGCGTTCCTGCAGCGCTTCGATCCTTCGCTGTCCGACGCGCAGCATGCGCAAGCCCTGGAAAGCATCGCCGCCATCAAGGCCGGCCTGCCCTCCGTGAACCATGCCGATACCGAGGAAATCCTCGGCGCGCTGGCCGACCTGATGGCCGCCACCCTGCGCACCAGCTACTTCCAGAACAATCAACAAGGCGACAAGATCATCTTCAAGTTCGACACCAGCAGCCTGGCGCTGGTGCCGGAACCGCGTCCTTACCGCGAGATTTTCGTCTTCTCGCGCCGCTTCGAAGGCGTGCACCTGCGCGGCGGCCCTGTCGCCCGCGGCGGCTTGCGCTGGTCCGACCGCATGGAAGACTACCGCACGGAAGTCCTGGGCCTGGTGAAAGCGCAGATGGTCAAGAACGCCGTCATCGTGCCGGCCGGCGCGAAGGGCGGTTTTGTCTGCAAGATGATGCCGAAGGACGCCGTGCGTGAAACCATCGCGGCCGAAGGCGAAGCCGTCTACCGCCTGTTCATTTCCAGCCTGCTGGAAGTAACGGACAACCGTTCGCTGGGCAATATCGTCCCGCCAGTCGATACCGTGTGCTTCGATGAAGCCGATCCGTATCTGGTGGTCGCTGCCGACAAGGGCACGGCCACGTTCTCGGACATCGCCAACGGCATCGCCGTGCAGCGCGGTTTCTGGCTCGGCGACGCGTTCGCCTCGGGCGGCTCGAACGGCTACGACCACAAGAAACTGGGCATCACCGCCAAGGGCGCGTTCGAAGCCGTGAAGCGCCACTTCTATGAAATGGATCACGACCTGAACACCACCCCGATCACTATGGTCGGCGTGGGCGACATGTCGGGCGACGTGTTCGGCAACGGCGTATTGCTGTCGCGCCAGCTGAAACTGGTGGCCGCGTTCGACCACCGCCACATCTTCCTCGACCCGACACCGGACGTCGCCGTCTCGTTCGAGGAACGTGCGCGCCTGTTCGCCTTGCCGCGCTCCTCGTGGGACGACTACAACAAGGAGCTGATCTCGGCAGGCGGCGGCGTGTATCCGCGCACCGCCCGCACGATCGAACTGTCGCCGCAGATCCGCGCCGCGCTCGATATCGCCGAGACCTCGCTGCCGCCGGAAGAACTGATGCACCGCATCCTGAAGTCGCCCGTGGACCTGTTCTACAACGGCGGCATCGGCACCTACATCAAGGCGTCGACGGAGAGCCACGCGCAAGTGAAAGACCGCGCGAATGACCACATCCGCGTCAGCGGCAATGAGCTGCGCGTGAAAGTCGTGGCCGAAGGCGGCAATCTCGGTGCGACGCAGGCGGGCCGTATCGAGTTCGCGCTGGCCGGTGGCCGCATCTTCACCGATGCGATCGACAATTCGGCCGGCGTGGATTGCTCGGACCATGAAGTGAACGTGAAAATCTGGCTGGACGTGGAAGTGAACGCGGGCAAGCTGACGGAAGAAGAACGCAACCGCGAGCTGTATGCGATGACGGACGACGTCGAGCGCCTGGTCTTGCGCGACAACACGCAGCAGACGCATTTGCTGGTGCGCGAGTTGCAGGCGCAAAGCGAAAGCGCCGTGCAGGATGGCTACGCCGCCCTGATCGCCAGCTTGGAAGAAGAGGGAGCGCTGTCGCGCGAACTCGAGCAGCTGCCATCGGTGGCCGAACTGGCGCGCCGCAAGCTGGACAACCGTGGCCTGACGACGCCGGAACTGGCGGTGGTGATCGCCAACGTGAAGAACCGCTTCAAGCGCATCCTGTCCGCCTTGCCGCTGACCGGCGAAACGTGGGCCGAGCCGGTACTGAAACCCTACTTCCCGTCTCTGCTGGTGGAAACCCGTTCGGCGCTCGACCACCCGCTGGCCAACGCCATCCTGGCGACCGTGCTGGCCAATGAAGTGATCAACCGCTGCGGCCCGCTGATGATCCGCAACCTGGCGGCTGAGCACGGCGTGGACGAGTCGGCCGTGATCCTGGCCTGGGGCCAGGCATGGGTGGCCTTGAACCTGGCGCCCGTGTTCGACGCGCTCGATGCGGACGCCTTGACGATTCCACGCGACGTGTCGATCAAGGTCGATGCGCAAACGCGCGTGCTGCAGCAAACGATGATCGCCGGCGTGCTGTCCGTGCCGGCCGAGCAATTGCGCGGCGCCGGCCTGGCCGAACTGACCGGTTTGTTCGGTGCGGAATCGAAGCGCGAGCTGCTCAAAGCCGTCGGCATCAAGTCGGAAGCGGCGCTGGTGCCGGGCTTGACGCCGGCCTTCGTGCAAGCGTGGGATGCGGTCGACGCGCTGGAAGTCGTCGCCGGCTTCCTGTTCCCGGCCCTGTCCGTACCGCGTCCTGCTTCGATGGACCTGGCTTCCTTCCTGCAAGTGGGCCTGGCCCTGCGCAGCCAGGCAGGCATCGACACCCTGGAGCGTGGCCTGAAGCTGGCCGCGCAAGGCAAGTCGCAGGAACAGTTGCGCAACTACGCGCAGCAAGCGCTGCGCCGCACGCAGCAGCGTCTGCTGACGCAGGTGCTGGCCCGTGCCGAGCAAGGTAATGCCGGCCAGGCCGTCGATGCCGTGACGGGTGCGCTGGGCTTGTCGGCCTATGTGGCGGCGACGGAACTGGAGCAAGCCATGCTGGACGTGTGGACCTTGTCGGAAGCCGTGAATAAAATCACGGCGAAAACCCCAGCGGAAGCGGCGGTGTAATGACGCAAAAAGTAACACAGGTAGTGCAGGATGCTGGCGGCTTGCCGCCAGCCGTGCAGGCGCTGGCGCAGGCCGATTTCAGCGGCGTGGCCCGGTTGTTTTCGGACGCCGGTTTCACGGTGGCCTTGCCGGCGCCCGGCATGCTGCAGGTCGTCAAGCCGGGAGCTGGCCGCGCCAGCGTGGCCGTCTCGGTGGGCGTGCATGGCGACGAGACGGGACCGATCGAAGTGCTGGCGCATCTGCTCGACGCCTTGTCGCGCGATGCATCGAAGCTGGCCGTCGATTTGCTCGTTTGCGTGGGCAATGTCGATGCGATCCGGGCCGGCAAGCGTTTCATCGACGCCGACCTCAATCGCATGTTCCGCCCCGTGCGGGGCAGCCTGGCGCAAGCGGCGGAAAGCGCGCGCGCCGATGAAATGATCGCCGCGACAACAGCGTTCTTTGCAGCGGCCGGTCCCGTGCGCTGGCATCTGGATTTACACACGGCCATCCGGCCGTCCGTGTACCCCACGTTTGCCATCGTGCCGGACCTGGTGGCCGACGACGCCAAGGCGCAGCTGATCGATTGGCTGGGCCAGGCGGCCATCGGCGCCATCATCATGAACCCGCAGTCGGCCGGCACGTATAGCTATTATTCGGCCGAGCATTTCGGCGCGGCCGCCAGCACGGTGGAACTGGGCCGCGTGGGCACCCTGGGGCAGAACGATTTGTCCCTGTTCGACGACGTGTCGCGGGCGCTCGACGGCCTGCTGCGCGGCTTGCCTGCGCAGCCCGTCAAGGCAGTGCCGCACGTGTTCAAGGTGGCACAGGAAATCATCAAGCACAGCGATGAATTCCGCATGGCTTTTGACCGCAGCACGCAGAATTTCACGTCCTTGCCGCAGCACGCCGTGATCGCCAGCGATGGCGACCATGTGTACACGGTGCGGCACGCGGAAGAGCTGGTGGTGTTTCCCAACCCGGACGTGCGCGTGGGCTTGCGCGCCGGTCTGATGGTGGTGCGCGTGTCCTGATCTTCAAGCCATGTACAGAGCAGCAGGCGCCAGCCGGGGAAACCCGTCTGGCGCTTTTTTCATGGAAAAATGCCGCACAGAAATAATTATCCATTAAGCAACCAGTTGATTTAAAATATTTACCGTTTGCAATTTTTTGGACCGATCATGTTGAAACGCCTGCTGACAGCCCTGCTGTGCCTGACCCTCACCGGCCTGACGGCTGCCGCCCCTGCCGAAGAGAAGGCTGCCGCAACGGAAATGACGGCCGAGCAATTCCTTGCCCAGTTGCACCTGCAGCGCGGCAAGATCACATTGCCAGGCGGTATCGCCACCCTGGATTTGCCCGCCAGCTTCCGTTATTTGTCGCCGGCGGACGCCGAGCGCGTGCTGGTCGAGGCCTGGGGCAATCCACCGGGCATGGAATCGCTGGGCATGATCGTGCCCGCCAAGACCAGCGTGCTCGAGCGCGACAGCTGGGGCGTGGTGGTGACGTATGAAAAGGAAGGGCATATCAAGGATGACGATGCGGACAGCATCAAATACGATGAATTGCTCAAGGATATGCAGGCATCCGTGCTGGAAAATAATGCGGAGCGCAAGAAGCAGGGTTACCCAGGCATCCATCTGATGGGCTGGGCGGAAAAACCCAGCTATGCCAAGGATACGCACAAGCTGTACTGGGCCAAGGACCTGATGGTCGATGGCGGCGAGCACTCGCTGAACTACAATGTGCGCGTGCTGGGCCGTGAAGGCGTGCTGAACCTGAACGCGATCGCCAGCATGCAGCAGATCGCGACGATCAAGCAGGAAATGCAGCAAGTGACGGCGTTCACGGAATTTACCGACGGTAACCGCTACACGGATTTCGACAGCAAGACGGACAAGGTGGCCGAGTATGGCCTGGCGGCGCTGGTGGCCGGTGGCGTAGCCAGCAAGCTGGGCCTGTTTGGCAAATTGCTGGCGCTGCTGCTGGCTTTCAAGAAAGTGCTGCTCCTGGCCGTCGTGGGCGGCGGTGCGGCCATCGTCAAGTTTTTCACTGGCAAGCGCAAGGAGAAGCCGGCGCCGATACAGCAGCAGGAGTCCGTTGAACAGCCAGCGCATTTACCGGACGGCAAGGTCAACCTCGACAAGTAAAAGCAACTGGGCTGCTAGGTGCGCTGACGCACACGGGCGCGGTACCCGAAAACAGCGCCTCGGGTACACTGGCTCATCGTCCACTATCAGGAGTCAGCCATGTCCGTGTCCATGTATCAGGCAACCATTCCCGTCTTCATCCGCGGCTTGCGGGTCGTCTCGTCCCTGCTGGAAAAAGCGCAAGCCCACGTGGAGGAAGATGGCATCGTGCCCGAGATTTTGCTGGGCGCGCAGCTGGCGCCCGACATGCTGGATTTGACGGCGCAGGTGCAGCGCGCCAGCGATACGTCGAAGATGTCGGTCGAGCGCCTGAGCGGCGTGCCGGCGCCGAAATTTGAAGATAACGAAGCGTCCTTCGAGCAGCTACAGGAACGTATCGCCAGCACCATCGCCTACATCGACAGCGTGAATGTGGGCCAGATGGCGGGCAGTGCGCAGAAGGAAGTCGTGCTGAACTGGACCGACGAGGGGACGAAATTCTCGGGCGATGATTACCTGCTCAGCTTTGCCTTGCCGAACTTCTATTTCCACGTTTCCATGGTCCACGCCATCCTGAGAAACAATGGCGTGGCCGTGGGCAAGCTCGATTATCTGGGCCCGTACGATTAACGTTGCGGTTGCTGCTCGACTTGATTTTGCACCGCATTACCCAGCATGCCGCCGCCGATCACGCCGGCCACCGTCGCCAGCGCCTTGCCGCGGCCGCCGCCGACCTGATTGCCGATCAAGCCGCCGATGACGGCGCCCGTGCCGATGCCCACGTAGTTCGGTTGTGCTGGTGCAGGTGCCGGCGCAGGCACTGGCTGCTGGCGCACAGGTTCGCGGTAGGCCGTGTCGCGGTAGCCATCGTTGTTGTCATTGTAGGCAGGGCGCGCTTGTGCCACTTGCGTGTGGTGCACGACGCGCTTGTGCACGACAGGCGCCGGGGCTGGTGCCGGGGCGGCTTGCGCGACGACAGGCGCGGCCACCGGTGCAGCTGCGGGCGCAGCCAGGGCGGCGGCGCTGGCTGGCGTCATGGCGGCCACGTCGGCCGGCACGGCAGGCACATTCGCCCGCGAATTGGGCAGGATGCCGGCGATGGACGCCGCGCCGACCAGGCACAGGACCGTCACGGAAATGGCGGCGCCGGCCATCAAAGGGTGGATGCGGCTGGCGGTAGTCGTCGTGTTCATGTGTTCTCCTGGGGTGGTACTGCGGGTGTTATTGATGTGTCCAGATTAGCGGCCGCGCCTGTCCAAGGCTAGCCCTTGCGCTGTATCAAACGTAAGCAGGTGTAAGCCGCGCTTTTCAAAGCACAGTAGAATCGGTGCTTCCCCTTTTCCGGAGTCCGCCATGAGCCAGCTATTCACGCCGTATGCCCTGGGGCCGCTGCAGGTGGCCAACCGCATCGCCATCGCGCCCATGTGCCAGTACTCGGCTGACAACGGCAACGCCACCGACTGGCACATGATCCACCTGGGCCACCTTGCCCTGTCCGGCGCGGGCTTGCTGATGACGGAAGCGACGGCCGTCTCGCCCGAGGGACGCATCTCGGCCGAAGACCTGGGCCTGTGGTCGGATGCGAACCAGACTGCGCTGTCCAACGTGGTGCAGGCGATCCGCCGCCACGCACCGATTCCCCTGGTGGTGCAGCTGGGCCATGCGGGACGCAAGGCGTCGAGCCGCGCGCCCTGGCAGGGCGGTTCCTGCGTGCACCTGGCCGAGGGCGGCTGGCAAACGGTGGCGCCGTCCGCCATCGCCCATGCACCAGGCGAAACCGTGCCGATCGCCCTGGACGAGATGGGCTTGCTGCAAGTGAAGGGCGCCTTTGTCGCGGCCGCTCAGCGCGTGCATGCGCTCGGCATCGAAGGCATCGAACTGCACGCGGCGCACGGTTATCTGCTGCACCAGTTTTTGTCTCCCCTGTCCAACCAGCGTACGGATGCGTATGGCGGCAGCCTGGAAAACCGCATGCGTTTTCCGCTGGAAGTTGTTGAAGCCGTGCGCGCCGCCGTGCCGGCCACCGTGGCCGTGGGCGTGCGCATTTCCGCCACGGACTGGGTCGAGGGCGGCTGGGAAATCGAGCAAAGCGTGCGTTTCGCGCAAGAAATCAAGCAACTGGGCGCCGACTTCATCCACGTCTCCAGCGGGGGCATTTCGCCGCAGCAGCAAATTCCCGTGGGACCCGGCTATCAGGTGGCGTTTGCCGAACGCATCAAGCGCGACAGCGGTTTGCCCACCATCAGCGTGGGCCTGATCACGGAAGCGCAGCAGGCGGAGGACATCATCGTCAACGGCCAGTCCGACATGGTGGCGCTGGCGCGCGCCATCCTGTTCGACCCGCGCTGGCCCTGGCATGCGGCGGCCCAGCTGGGTGCGCAAGTGCAGGCGCCGCCGCAGTACTGGCGTTCGCAGCCGCGTGAATTCAAGAACCTGTTCGGCGACACGACCTTGGGGCAGCGCTAAGGGAACGGCTCTGCTACACTGACGCTTCTTTCCCATTTCTCCAGGACGCTTCGACATGCGCCATTGATACTGCCGTGCTGTGCACGGCCTCGCCCATCCCGCCACAGCGCATAGCGCCGCGCGGGTTCGCCAGCCTTGCTCAAGGAGTATCCATGCCTGCATTACTACAACTCGACCGTCTGTCCTTTGTGCTGCCCGATGGCCGCACCCTGTTTTCCGATTTGCAATTTAGCTTTGCCCCGCAACGTATCGGCCTCGTCGGCGATAACGGCGTGGGCAAGAGTGTGCTGGCGCGCCTGCTGGCGGGCCAGGCGCAGCCGTCTTCCGGCGCCGTGCGCTGCGACGGCCGCGTGCATTACGTGGCGCAGGAGCTCGATCCTGAGCGCTATCCCACCGTGGCGGCGCTCGCCGGCATGGACGACTTGCTGGCCGCGCTGGCGCGCATTGCCGAAGGCAGCGTCGATGAAGCCGACTATGCGCTCGTGGGAGAGCGCTGGGATGCCCACACCCGTTTGCGCCAGGCGCTCGATGCGCTCGATTTGCGCCATGTCGATGCCGCTACGCCAACGGCCAGCCTGAGCGGCGGCGAGCGCCAGCGCATCGCTCTGCAGGGCGCCTGGCTGTCGCAGGCGGACTGGCTGGTGCTCGATGAACCGAGCAACCATCTTGATGCGTTGCAGAGGGCCAGGCTGGTGGCTCAGATGGCGCGCTGGCCGGGCGGCTTGCTGCTGGTCAGCCATGACCGCGGCTTGCTCGGGCACGTCGATGCAATCGTCGAGCTGTCTAGCCAGGGCTTGCGCAGCTATGGCGGCAATTACGCGATGTATGCGCAGCAGCGCGCGCTGGAACAGGCCGGTTTTGCGGCCGCCCTGCAGGCGGAAAAGGCCGGTGCCAGACGCGAACAGCGCGACGCGCAGCAGCAAGCCGAACGCCAGCAGAAACGGGTGGTGCGTGGTGAGCGCGAGGGCCGCAAAGGCAACCAAAGCAAGCTGCTGCTCGATGCGCGCAAGGAGAAAAGCCAGGATAGCCAGGGCAAGTTGCGCCTGCGCGCGCAAGAGGCGCAGCAGGCGCGCCAGCAACGGGTGATGGACGCCAGCGCCCGCTGCGCGCCCGAGATGGAACGGCTGCTGCTGGCGCCCGACAGCGCCGTGCCGAACGGCAAGCTGATCCTGGAGCTGCGCGACGTGGTCTTGCCCTATGGCCAAGCGGAGCCTGTGAGCCTGGTCATCAGCGGCCCGCGCCGCCTGGCCGTGACGGGCAATAATGGCAGCGGCAAGTCGACCCTGCTGCGCGTGATCGCCGGACAGCTGGCGCCCGCCAGCGGCGAGGTGCTGTGCCATGCGCGGGTGGCGTGGCTGGACCAGCATGCCGGACTGCAAGACGGCGAATGGAGCGCCGTGCAGCGCTTGCAGGCGCGCCATAGCACGATGGCGGAAGGGGACTTGCGCACGCGGCTGGCGCTGCTGGGCATTGCCGGCGCCCGCGCCACCATGCCCAGCCGTTTGCTCAGCGGCGGCGAGCGCATGAAGGTGGCGCTGGCGGCCGAGTTGTATGCGCAGGTACCGCCGCAACTGTTGCTGTTAGACGAACCCGACAATCATCTGGACCTGGCCAGCCTGCAGGCGCTGGAGCAGATGCTGCTGCAATATCGGGGCGCGTTACTTGTGGTTTCGCACGACCAGGCATTTCTGGATGCGATAAACCTTGACCCCGAGGGCTTGACATTGCACAAGTGATAATTTAATGAAAAAAGTCACGCTCGATGCCTGTAGAGCATGCTTCATGAACTGATGCTGAATTTTGTTTGATTGTCGGTATAATCCACTGAATAACCGGGCCTATTTGTGAACTAAAACTGCTGGTTCACCAATATGATGACGTTTAATCTGGCACTGTTGTCGGTCACTACCGCGCTGCCAGGGCGTCATCCTCCGTGCCCTGCCGTGCATGAATTCTGGTTTCGCTTATATTGTTTTCTTGGAGAAATAGCATGTCGTTTTACGAAAAACTCAAGGCCCTCAACATTGAACTGCCAGTCGTTGCCGCGCCAGCTGCCGCTTACGTGATGCATGCGCGCACGGGCAACACCGTCTTCCTGTCCGGCCACCTGGCCAAGAAGGATGGCAAGGTCTGGGTTGGTCAACTGGGCAAGGACGTCACGACGGAAGAAGGCAAGATCGCCGCGCGCGGCATCGCCATCGAACTGATCGCCACCCTGCAAGACGCGTGCGGCGGCGACTTGAACAAGGTCAAGCGCATCGTCAAGGTCATGAGCCTGGTCAATTCCACCTCCGAATTCACGGAACAGCACCTGGTGACCAATGGCGCCTCGGAACTGTTCGTCGAAGTCTTCGGCGACAGCGGCAAGCACGCGCGCTCCGCCTTCGGCGTGGCGCAAATCCCGCTGGGCGCTTGCGTCGAGATCGAGCTGATCGCCGAACTGGCCTGACGCAGTGGTCTGACCACATGAGCATGCCGGCGCTTGCCGCCGGCTCGCCTTTTCCTCCTTTCCAGCAAGAGCGGAACCGCCATTGGGGTGGAGGGATCGGTGTATTCAAGAAAAAAATGGAGACACGTAATGAAAACGAGTGAACAAGGCTTGCACCGCGGCCTGGGCGAGCGGCAGATCCGCCTGATGGCGCTGGGCGCCGCGATTGGCGTGGGCCTGTTTTTGGGTTCGGGTAACGCCATCAAGATGGCCGGTCCCGGCATCATGCTGTCGTACATCATCGGTGGCGCGGTCATCTTCATGATCATGCGCGCACTGGGCGAAATGGCCGTGCACAACCCGGTCGCCGGCTCCTTCAGCCGCTATGCCCAGGATTACCTGGGACCCCTGCAAGGCTATCTGACGGGCTGGAACTACTGGTTCCTGTGGCTGGTCACGTGCGTGGCGGAAATTACCGCCGTCGCCATCTACATGGGCATCTGGTTCCCCGACACGCCGCGCTGGATCTGGGCCCTGGCGGCCCTGGGTTCCATGGGCGCGATCAACCTGCTGGCCGTGAAAGCCTACGGCGAGTTCGAGTTCTGGTTCGCCCTGATCAAGGTCGTCACCATCATCCTGATGATCGTCGGCGGCACGGGCATGATCGTCTTCGGTCTGGGCAACGATGGCGTGGCCATCGGTATCTCGAACCTGTGGACGCATGGCGGCTTCTTCCCGAATGGCGCGCAGGGCGTGCTGATGTCGCTGCAGATGGTGATGTTTGCCTACCTGGGCGTGGAAATGATCGGCCTGACGGCTGGCGAAGCGGCCAACCCGAAGAAATCGATTCCAGACGCCATCAATTCCGTGTTCTGGCGCATTTTGATTTTCTATGTCGGCGCCTTGTTCGTCATCCTGTCGATCTATCCATGGAATGAAATCGGCACCACCGGCAGCCCCTTCGTCATGACGTTTGAACGCCTGGGCATCAAGACGGCCGCCGGCATCATCAACTTCGTCGTGCTGACGGCAGCCTTGTCGTCGTGCAATGGCGGCATCTTCAGCACGGGCCGCATGCTGTACAACCTGGCACTGCAAGGCCAGGCGCCGAAGGCGTTTGCGGAAACCACGGCCAGCGGCGTGCCGCGCCGCGCCATTCTCGTGTCCGTGTTTGCTTTGTTGCTGGGCGTGCTGCTGAACTACCTGGTGCCGGAAAAAGTGTTTATCTGGGTGACCTCGATTTCCACCTTCGGCGCCGTCTGGACCTGGGGCGTGATCCTCGTCACGCAGATCCAGTTCCGCAAGACCCTGACGCCACTGGAAATCAAGAACCTGGCCTTCCGCATGCCGTTCGCGCCGTATGGCTCCTGGATTTCGCTCGCTTTCCTGGCGCTGGTGATCGGCCTGATGGCGTATTTCCCCGATACGCGCATCGCCCTGATGGTGGGACCGGCCTGGCTGATCCTGCTGACGGTGCTGTACTACGTGCTGGGCCTGGCGCCGAAAGAGGGCCGCGACGACGTGCCGCAAGGCTACGAGGCAGGCTGGTCGCCGGCTGATGCGCCGCACGGCAAGAAGTAATTCAGCTGAACTGAGCTGAACCAGAAGCGCGCCCCTGCCCCTGCAGCGGCGCGCTTTTTCTTTCATCTCGGCAATCTCAGGCTCCGCTAGCGCCTATGCGCATTACGCGGCGCACGCCTGGCGTTGTTTCCATGCATCAAAGTTCTGTTTGGCTGTGCCGGTGAAAGCCCTATAATCGCTTAGTTTTGAAAATGGACGCGATCTTTCCGGTTTTTTGCCAGGTAGGGCCGGAGCGCTATTTGTTTTTACCCGTCATACGAATATGTGTGCCTCATAAAGGAATATTAGTGAGCCAAACCCTGGTCCAGAAAATTTGCCGCACCAAGCCGATCGATACCACGGTCGAATATGGTGAAGGCCTCAGCAGCAGTGGCTTGAGCCGGTCCATCGGCCTGTTTTCCCTCACCATGATTGGCGTCGGCGCCACCATCGGCACGGGCATTTTCTTTACCATGGTCGAAGCCGTGCCCAAGGCGGGTCCTTCGGTCGTCCTGTCTTTCCTGATCGCCGCCATCACGGCCGGCCTGACGGCCTTGTGCTATGCGGAGCTGTCGTTCCGCATCCCCGCCTCCGGCTCCTCGTATTCGTTTGCCTACGCCACCGTCGGTGAGTTTCTTGCCTTCATCATGGCCGCCTGTCTGCTGCTCGAATACGGGTTGGCGGGCAGTGCCGTGGCCATCGGCTGGTCGTCCTACCTGAACAATTTCCTGGAAAATGCGTTTGGCTGGCATATTCCCGAGATGCTGCGCACGCCGATGATCGTTTCCGGCCCGCATGGCATGGAGTTTCATGCCGGCCACATCAACCTGCCGCCGATCTTTTTGATCTGCATGTGCGGTTTCCTGCTGTTGCGCGGCGCCAAGGAATCGGCGCTGATGAACGCCATCATGGTCATCATCAAGCTGTCCATCCTCGTATTCTTCATTGCCATTGCCTTTTCCGGTTTCAACGCCGACAACTTCGTGCCGTTCTTCAATACCGACAATAGCAAGGGCTTTGCCGGCATGACGGGCGTGACGGCCGCGGCCGGCACCGTCTTCTTCTCCTTCATCGGCCTCGATACGGTGGCGACGGCGGGCGACGAAGTGAAAGACCCCAAGCGCAATGTGCCGCGCGGCATCCTGTATGGCTTGCTGATCGTCACCGTATTCTATTTGCTGGTGGCCGTGGCCGCCCTCGGTGCGCAACAGGCCAAGCTGTTCGAAGGCCAGGAAGCGGGCCTGGCGGTGATCCTGCAAAACGTGACGGGCAAGACCTGGCCCGCGCTGGTGCTGTCGGCCGGCGCCGTCATTTCCGTCTTCAGCGTGACCCTGGTGACGATCTATGGCCAGACGCGCATCCTGTTTGCCGTCAGCCGCGACGGCCTGATCCCGAAATCGTTCCAGAAGATCCACCCGCGCACCCTGGTGCCGGTCAGCAATACCATCATCGTTTGCCTCGTCGTGGCCGTGGTGGCGGGTTCCATCGATGCGACTTACCTGTGGGACATGGTCAGCATCGGCACCCTGACGGCTTTCATGGTGGTGTCGATCGCCGTGCCCGTGCTGCGCCACAAGCAGGGCGCGAACCGCATCGAAGGCTTCAGCGTGCCGTTCGGCCCGTACGTGATTCCCGGCCTGAGCGTACTCGCCTGCCTGTACATCATGCGCGATTTGCCGCATACGACGTTTGTCGTGTTTAGTATCTGGATGACGGTGACGGTGGCCATTTACTTCCTGTACAGCATGCGGCATTCGCACCTGGGCAAGAAGGCCCGCTAATGCAGTCTGTTCCATCCAAAACCGCCGCGCTTGCCGGCGGTTTTTTTTATTTCTAACCGGAATTTACATGATGAAAATAACTGATCTGGCCGCCTGCGGCTTGCTGGCAAGCAGCCTTCTGGGCACCACGGCACACGCCGCCGCTGCAACCGGGCCGGCATTGCGCGATTACCGCGCTGTGGCCCTGTCGGCCAATGGCCAGCGCATCGCCGCCATCGAATCGAACAAGGCCGGCGAGCAAGCGCAGCGCCCGCACGCTGCCATCGTCGTGCGCGACGCCAATGGCGCCATCGTGCAGCAATTCGACCCGTGTGCCGTGTGTTCCTACGATAAGCCCAGCTGGTCGCCAGATGGAAAACAGCTGGCCTTCATCGGCTACGACGCCAAGGCGGGCACGGCGCAGCTCTACCTGGCCACCCTGTCGCAAACGCCAGTCCGAACGTTGACCAGCATCAAGGGCGTGGCCAGCACGGCGCTCTGGTCGCCGGACGGCAAGCAGTTGGCCTTGCTGGCCACGGTGGGCGCGCGCAAGCTGGCCGGCGCCGTCGAGGCGGGCGCGCGCCAGGTGGGCGAAGTGGGCAGCGAAGACGATGCCCAGCGCATCGCCGTCGTGCCGGCCAGCGGCGGCGAGCCGCGTCTGCTGTCGCCCGCCGACACCTATGTGTATGAATACAGCTGGACGCCCGATGGCCGCGGCTTTGTCGCCACCAGCGCGCAGGGCAATGGCGACAGCAACTGGTGGGTCGCCAAGCTCAGCCATATCGATGCGGCCACGGGCGCCCTGCGCGTGATCGCGTCGCCGGCCATGCAGCTGAACCTGCCTTCGGTCTCGCCCGATGGCAAGACAGTGGTCTTCATCGGCGGCCTGATGAGCGATTTTGGCTCCATCGGCGGCGATATCTATACGGTGCCGCTGGCCGGCGGCACGCCGCGCAATGTGACACAAGACTATCGCGGTACCTTCAATGGCGTCGTCTGGCGCGGCGCCCGCTTGCTGGCAACGGCCCTGATCGATTCGCAGCTGGCGCTGGTGCCCGTCGATGCGCAGACCGGCCCCAGCCAACCTGTGCTGCTCGGAGAAATCAGCAGCAGCGGCAGCGATGGCCGTCTGTCGTTCAGCGCCGATGGCTTGCAAGCGGCCGCCGCACAGGAAGATTTTACGCACGCTTCCTACCTGGTGGCCGGGCCGGTGGCCCAGCTGAAAAAGATCACGCGCGACAATGACGGTTTTGCGCCGCAGCTGACGGTGCAAAACGTGGGCTGGAACAACGAGCAATACAAGGTGCAGGGCTGGCTGCTGGGGCCGTTGAAGACGGACGCCGGCAAGCGCCACCCGATGGTCGTCAACGTGCATGGCGGTCCTGGCGCGGCAGCTTCGCCCCGTTACGTGGGCGCGGGCACCCTGATCCACGAATTGACGCAAAAAGGCTATTTTGTCTTCCTGCCCAATCCGCGCGGCAGCTTTGGCCAGGGCCAGGCTTTTACGCGTGCCAACATGGCGGACTTTGGCGGCGGCGACTGGCGCGACATTCTTGCCGGCATCGACGCCGTGCAAAAAGTGGCGCCCGTCGATGGCGAGCGCCTGGGCCTGATCGGCCATTCATATGGCGGCTTCATGACCATGTGGGGCGTCACGCACAGCGACCGCTTCAAGGCGGCCGTGGCGGGCGCTGGCGTGTCGAACTGGATCAGCTATTACGGCCAGAACGGCATCAACCAGTGGATGATCCCGTTCTTTGGCGCCTCCGCCTATGACGATCCGGCCGTCTACCGCAAGGCGTCGCCGATCGAATCGATCAAGGCGGCCAAGACGCCAACCCTGATCTACGTGGGCGAGCGCGACGTGGAAACGCCGGCCGCCCAGTCGCTGGAATTCTGGCACGGCTTGCGCGCCATGGGCGTGCCGTCCAGCCTGTTCATCTACGACGGCGAAGGCCATTCCTTCCGCAAGCCCGAGCACCAGCGCGACTTGCAGAAGCGTACTATCGGCTGGTTTGAGCGCTACCTCAAGTAGCTCGCCTATACATCCAGGCGCAGCTGCAAGCCCGTTGCCGTGTACGTCGGCGTCACCTTGAAGCCCTCGGCGGTGATGCTGTCGAACTTGCCTTTCAGGCTGGCGGCCTGCAGCACGGTCAGGGTGTCGCCGGCGGCCGGCTTGTAGCCGTTCTGGAACGTCACCTTCAGGCTGCCGCCCGCCACCGTCATCTGGCCCGCCACGCTCAGGCGGCCTTGCTGTCCGCTGCCCAGCTTTAATTCCAGGTTGCCGTTGGCCAGCTGCGTGTACTTGCCGGCCAGCGCCAGGCCGGACGGTGCATTGCTGACCAGGGTGCCGCCGCTGACATACACGTCGCCCTTGCCGAAGGCCGTGGCCGACAAGCCTTCCAGGCGGCCCCCTTCCAGCTGCGTGCCGCCGCTCCAGCTATTGTTGCCGCCCAGCTTCAGGGTGCCCGTGCCTTGCTTGTTCAGCTTGCCCGTGCCGCCGATGTCGTTGCGCCAGCGGTCGACGGCGTAGAAGCCGCCCTTGGCCGCATCCATGCTGATGAGGACATTGCCCGTGAAGACGGCATAGCCGTCGGCGGCGGCAAACAGGTTCAAGCGGCCCCAGCCTTCAGCATCGTCCATCACCGGGTAGCCCGATGGCAAGGCCGTTGTTTTCAGCACCACGCGGCGCTGTGCATCGGACAGATACGGCAAACGCGTTTCCAGCAGCACTTCCGCGCCTTTCGGCACGACGGCTGGCGCGTTGGCGGCGCCCGTCTGCGCGAAACCGAAGGTCAGGCGGCGGATATAGGCGGCCTTGGTGCTGGCGTAGTCCGAAAAGCGGTCGTTGGCGCCGGTGCCCGAGTGGGCATAGTCGTAGAAGGTGTCGGCCGTGGTGCCGGTTTTCGCCATCAGGGTCGTGTGCGCCTGCGTCACGGCGGCGGCCTTGGTGGCGGCCGTTGCCGGGTCGAGCAGGTTGGCGGCGACGATGGCTTGCGCCTGCACGCGGCCGCTGATCACGTCGAGCGGCGAATGCATGCCGGCGATGATGCGGTTTTCACCGAGTTCCAGGCCCCGCGCCACCATTTCCTGGTAGCGCTCGGGCAAGGTATACGCCATGCCCAGCGCACCGCGCACGGCTTCGGCCGAGTGGCCGCTGGTAAAGCCGCCATCGGTGGCGGGCGTGGCGCTCCGGGCCGGCAGCAGGGCCGGGATCACGGCTACGTTGCTGCTCCAGCGGAACGGGCGCGCATATTTGTAGAAGCGCTTGGCCGGTTCCGTCGAGCCATTGTTGCCCATGGCGTTGACGAGGCCCACCACGTTGCCGAACTCGGCATTGGCGCTGCCTGCCACGCCCGTGTTGCTGCCGCTATCGTTGTAGAGCTTGCTTGTCGCGTCCGGCGCGATGTCGGTGATGCTGGTGGTCTGGCGCGCCGCGCTGCGCCAGGCGTCCGTCAGCGGACCCATGCCGTCGGTGATGCTGTAGCCCTTGCCGCGGCGGTCATCGAGGTAGGCGGCCAGTTCCTGCGCCGGCGTGCGGCTGGTGGTGGCTTTGACGACGAAATCGATGTTCGCATTGTGCACGCTGGCATTGACGATGGTGCCGCCCGGCGTGCCATCGTTGGGCACGCCCGTCCAGGCGGAAGGCACGACCGCAGGGAAGCCGTCCACGGCTGGCGCCGAGACGCCGGCATCGACGATTTCCGTCAACGGTTTCCAGATGTCGAGCATGCCGGCCAGTACGCGCACGCCCGCATTCGTGGCGGCCGTGGCGTAGCGCGCGTCGCCGCGCTGGTTGCTGGCGATATTGTCGACAAAGGGGATGGCCGTGGCCGATGGCGGCGCCGTGTCGGGCGCGCCCTGGTCGGCGGGCGCGGCGGGAATGACGAGCGCCGTTTCCTGGTGGTCGGAACCGCCGCAGGCGGCAAGGGCGAGGGCGGCGCTGATGGCCAGCGCCAGCGGCAGGCGCCGGCTCAGGGGAAATGCGTGCATGGATGACCTTGGCTGGAAGTGGAAAAACCATGGCAGCATAGAGAGGCCAGATGACCTCCTGATGACACCACTTGCGCCAGGGCATCCTCAGAAAATTATCTGGGGGCCACGATATGCACGATCGCCGCGCTATGCACCACGATCTTGTCGGCATCGGCCTGCAACAGGCGGATGCGTCTTTTGACCAGCGGCCAGCCCGACCAGTCCACTTCGCTCACGGGCGGTGCGGCAGGGGCCGCCAGCGGGGCGCTGATGGCGGCCTTGTTGTCGAGCTGGTCCAGCGCGCGCGACAGGGTCAGACACACTTGCGTATGGCTGTGGCCAAGCAGGGCGTTGACGGGCGCGACGGGCAGCTGGCTGGCATGGCGCCCCAGGATCGAGCGCAGCGCCGCCACGTGGGCGACCAGCAAGTAATTTTGCACGATGAACAGGTTGATGTCTTCCACGGCCCGCTGCTTGCTGGCCGGTTCGTCGAGCATGCGCACGAGTGCCGAGCTGAGCGCGGCCAGGCTGTCCATCAAGCGCTTGCGCTCGATGCGGTAGGCGAAGTCATCGAAACACTTTCCCTGCAGCAGCGCGAAGCTGGCCTGCATGTATGACAGGTTCACGTTCAGCACCTGGCGCACGAGGCGCGGCAGGCTCTGGTATTCCCAGTTGGCCAGCACGAAGCTGAACACGGTGGCCACCGCCGCGCCGATCAGGGTGTCGATCAGGCGCTCGCTGACGAGGTTCGGGTTGCTGGGCGCCACCAGATGCATTTGCAGCAGAATCATCAGGCTCACGGCAATGGCCGTGTAGCGGTAGCGCAAATAGATGAAGGTGGGCGTGGCCACGATGGAGAGGAACAGGATGGCCATCAGCACGATATTGCTGTGCACGTAGCGGATCACGATGGCCGTGACCACGCAGCCGATGATGGTGCCGATGATGCGGTCGGCGCGGCGCTGGCGCGTCATGCTGAAGGTGGGGCGCAGGATGATGACGATGGTGAGCACGATCCAGTAGCTGTGCGCCGCATACGGCAGCCAGTGGCCGATCAGCAAGCCAACGGAAATGGCCATCGACACGCGCAGGGCAAAACGGAATACGGGCGAGTCCAGGCGCAGATTCGACAGCAGGGTCTTCAGTTCGTATTTCTGCTGCGACAGGAATGGCGCCATGTCCGCTCCGCTCCAGAACGGCACGTTGTCGTAGACTTTTTGCGTGGCAAGGTGCAGTTCACCGATCATTTTCAGAATGGCGCGGATCTTGTTGCGCTGCGCGCGCAGGGTGGCCAGCGCTTCCTGCGCAGCGTCGCCCTTTGCCTGCAGTCGGGCAATTTCCGCTTCGATGTCGGCCCATTCCTTGTCGTAGCTGATTTGCGCATACGAGGCGCGCTTGCGCGTGATGGCGTAGGCGACGGCTTCGATGTCGCGCGCCGCCTTGTAGGCCAGGTCGTGCAGGGATTTCAGCACGTCGGAGTCGGCCAGGTGCTGGCGCAGCAGCGCGTAATCCGTGTGCGTCGAGAGTATCAGTTCATACAGATCGAGCATGCACACGTGCACCTGCACGACGATGGCGTCCTTGCTGTTCTTGTGGCTGCGCAAGATCAAGTCGCGCGACGCCTGCTGGCGGTCGGCTAGGATGCTTTGATGGCGCACCAGCTTGTTGAATTGCTCCGTTAAATTGAAACGCGTATCGTAGAAATCGGCCTTGATGTCGATGTAGGCGGCCAGTTCGAACAGGGCTTCGGCCAGCACTTGCTGCTTGATGCGGTGGCGCAAGACCCAGGCGATGGCCATGGCATAGGCCAGATAGATCAAGCCGCCCAGCATGAACAGGCCCGCGTGGTGAAACGATTGCTGCCACGTCATCTGATGCTCCATCGACATGGTCATGATGAACAGGGCGGCCAGTTGCAAGGGCATGGATTTCTTGCCGTACACCACCATCATGCTGGCGAGAAAACTGACGAGCACGAGCACCGTCATCAACAGCCACTGCACGGGCCCGCACAGGCTGATCAATAAGGTCACGGCGCTGCACAGCAGCACGGAAGCGAGCATTTCGTTGAACTTGTGGCGCAGCGGGCTGGGCATGTCCATCAGGGTCGTGCACAGGGCGCCGATGCACACGGTCATGGCCGTGGCGCTGTCGCTGATTTCCTGGGTCAGCAAGGCCAGGCCGACCAGGCCGACGGCCACGCGCAAGCCCAGATAAAAATAATGGCTGTAAATAAAGGTGCGCAGGTTCAGTGCGTAGTGCATGGGATTACCTTGTGGGCAGGGCACAGAAAGAGGCGCCGCACCGGGGTCTCCGATGCGGCGCCAGGATGTTGCAGTCGCTACAGCCCCGAGTTACATCAGGGCGATCACAGGATAGCGCCGCCATTCCGGCTCGGCAAAGCGCTGGCAGTGTGCAAAAATGAAGTCGAGCACGGCTTCCTGATTGCTCAGCAAGGCCGGGTTGGCCGCTTTCCAGTCGGCGAACTTGGCGGCCAGCGCCGGCTCGTCGCGCAGCAATTCGGATGCCATGTCTTCGAACACATAATCGGAAAACGCTTCTTTCTTCTCCAGCACGCTGTTGAAGAAGCCCCAGCGGAAGAAGCTGTCGTGCGCCTGCGGTTCCAGGGTTTCCACGGCGTAGCGCGCGTTGTCCTGGGCCAGGCTGATCACATAGTCGCCCGCTTGCACGGTGAACTGGCCCGTGCGCGCTTCCAGTTCCACCGTGTCGTGGAACATGTGGCCTTCGTAGGCCGTGGCGCGCGTACCGACGCTGGTGATGTGGTAGTAGCGCGCCGTTAGCGTCTGTTCGGCGGTGATGCGGCTCATTTCGACACCGTTCCAGCGCAAGCGCTCGATGACTTCGCGCCACGCTTGCGGCACGATATAGGCTTTCGGCGCGGCCACGGTGACGTCCGCATCGAAGCGGTTGTAATACTTGATATCGCGTTCCCACGGCTGCGAGCGGTCGTAGGACAGGCGCTGGTAATCGCCGAGGATACTTGGCGTGTATTGCGCCGCATAGCCCTTGAAGGGGAAGGTCGACGGCTGTTCTTCGTTCATGCTCCAGTGGATGGGCCACTCGGCTTGCGTGCGTCCCGCCGCCTTGGCTTGCGCGCGCAGTTGCTTGATCTGTTCGCCATGTTTGACCGTGAACGCCATGGTGATGTCGAGCAGGGCGCGCATGGAGGCGTAGCGGTCGGCAAACGGTTTCAGCATGTGCGTTTCCGGCATGAAACCGATGACGTGGTGCAAGGCCGCAAAGCCGGTCGAGAAACGCGGTACTTCGAGGAACTCGGCGATGCCGTGGTCGGGGCTGTCCTTGACGGGGTTCACATACGGGCAGGTGGGCCAGCCGGCCTGTTCCATCTGCGCAAAGATGTGCGGCAGCATGGTGTCTTGCAGGAAGGGGCCGAGGCCATTGCCCAGCTTGTCCGTCTGCGTGTGGATCAGGGTCATCGTGTACGGGTAGTCGGCGCCGTTCGACGTGTGCGTGTCGACCATTACGTCCGGGTCCCAGCTGGCCAGCAAGCGGTTGAACACTTGCGCGTTCAGGCTGTCGCACTTGATGAAGTCGCGGTTCAGGTCCAGGTGGCGGCTATTGCCGCGGAAACCGAATTGCTCCGGGCCATCCTGGTTCACGCGCGACGTGTTGGCGCGGTTCAGGCTGCCATCGACGTTGTAGATCGGAATGAACAGCAACACGGTGCTGCCCAGCGCCGCCAGGCGTTCCGGCTGCGTGCACAGGTCGCGCACGATGGCCATGCAGGCGTCGATGCCTTCCGGTTCGCCCGGATGGATGCCGTTGTTGTTGAAGAACACGGTGCGGCCCGCGCGCTTGATCTGTTCACGGTCGAACACGCCGTCCGCGCTGACGACGCCAGCATGGATGGGCACGCCCGAGTCGGACAGGCCGATCTGTTCGAAATGCAGCACTTGCGGATAGCGTGCGGCGAGATCTTGATAGAAGGTGATGCATTCCAGCCAGGTCGTGGTCTGGTTGTGGTTACCGAGTTCGTAGGTCGTGCGCAAGTCTGGTGGCATAGCGGTCTGAGTCTGGGAGGGGGAAGGCGCGCTGGGTAAGTACGCCCGCTAGGGGCCAATTGTAGCACCGGCGTTGGCGCCTTGAGGCGCGGCAGAGGGGGCGGGCCGCACTTGTGTTATGAATAGGTTTCACGCACGAGGGAGGCGGCATGGGCAAGATGGCGATGGCGGTGCTGCTGTGGTGGGCTTGGCTGGCGGCACAGGCGGCACCATTGCGCTTGCCAGCGGGCAAGGGACCCCTGGCGCAGGGCGGCTCCGTCACGGCCGCCGCGCAGGGTGCGCTGATACGCTACCGAGGCTGGCTGCTGGCCGTCGATGGGGCCGTATCGGAGGAGCGGTCCGATGTCGTGCTGACGTCGGCGCAGGCGGGCCACGCGCCGCAGCTGCAGGCCGGGGCCACACAGCGCAGCTTGCCCCTGTGGTCAGCCTTCGAGCTCGTCAAGGGTAGCGCGCGCCTGCGCATCACGGCGCTGCCGGGGCCCGATGAGCTGCCCGCGCTGCTGCTGGACTTTGGCGATGGCGACTACCGCATCGTGATTCCCGCCGCCCCCATCGCGCGGCAAGCGTATCCGCTGCTGGCGCCGCGTTTTCCCGGTGCCGACCTGGCCTTGCTGCTGCACGATGGCCGGCGGGTGATGCTGCCCTTGGGAAATGGCCGTGCGCAGGTGTTTGGCGAGGAACAAGCCGTGCCGTACCGCTTTACCAAGGTAAAACGCTAGGCGAAAAAAAGCCACTCCCGCAGGAGTGGCTCAGGCTAAAGCGCCCGTTGCCGGGTTATTGCTTCTTGTTATTCAGCGCCCATTTCTTTCAGCAGGTTGTCTGCGTGGTCGATGTGTTTCATGTTCCACAGCATGTAGCGCAGGTCGACCTGGATCGAACGGGTGTTGGCCTTGTTATAGTCCCAATCGGAGATGATCGAGTCCAGGGTGCCATCGAAGGCCAGGCCGATGAATTCGCCTTTGGCGTTCAGCGCAGCCGAACCGGAGTTGCCGCCGGTGATGTCCAGGGTCGCCAGGTAGTCGACCGGTACGGTTTTCAGCTTCGGATCGACGAATTTACCGAAGTCCTTGGCTTTGATCGCGGCCAGTTGATTTGCCGGTGCATTGAACTCGCCCTGGCCCGTGGCTTTGGCGGCGACGCCATTGACGGTGGTGAAGGCAGACCAGGTGGTGCCGTCGGCGCCATGGTCGCGGCCGGCTACTTTGCCGAACGTCACGCGCAGGGTGCTGTTGGCGTCAGGATAGACGGCTTGGCCCTTGCTCTTCATGAAGGCGATTTTTGCTTTCATGTAGTTGGCGTACGCCTGCTGGATCTTGCCGGCCAGTTCTTCGTCTTCCGCTTCGTTTTTCAGCGAATCCGGGTACATGGCGACGGCTGCCTGGATGAAGCTGTCCTTGCTGGCCTGGAATTCAGCTGGCGTGCGTTTCAGCCATGCTGCGCGTTCGGCCTTGTCGGCCAGCTTGCTGCCTGCATACAGTTTGTCCAGGGCGGCGGACAGGTCGGCTGGCGACATGCCATCCTTGATGCCGATGGCGGCGTCAAAGCTGGCGCGGCGCTGTGCTGCCGGCTGCGCGGCGTACTTGGTCAGGCTGTTCAGTACCAGCGCCTTGTCGACTTTTTCATCGTAGGTGCGCTCGACCGAAGTGATGCCCGCTTCCAGGCGTGGCAAGTCGCGCGTCTGGTAGCCGGACTTGCGTTCCGTATCGGCCTTGGTGCCTTCGTTCGACAGGCGGTACAGGCTGCGTGCCGTGTTCAGCAGGCGCGGCTGTGCGTAGCTGAGGAAGAAATCGCGCTTGGTGTCGGCATCGCGCTCGGCGATCAGCTTTTCCACTTGCTCGATGTCGCCGGCAAATTCGGCCTTGCGTGCCGGCGTGGCGTTGACCCAGGTCTTCAGGGCTTCATGTTCCGCCGTCTTGCGCGCCAGGAAGTCGCTGCCGGCGTACGAGTCCAGCATGCCTTGACGGTTCTTGTAGTAATTGTTCACGCCGGCAACTTGACCCGCGTATTTCAGGGCAACATCCTTGTTGTCCTTGGTTTCGCGCGCGATGATGGCCAGGGTTTCGCCCGACGCTTTCACGAAGGCCGGGTAGTTCCAGTCAAACGTGTACGCCACTTCCGATGGCAGACGATGACGGTTGGTGCGGCCAGGATAGCCCAGGACCATGACGAAATCGCCTTCTTTCAAGCCATCCTTGGCCAGTTTCAGCACGTGTTTTGGCTGGTACGGCACGTTGTCCTTGCTGAAGTCGGCCGCTTTGCCGTCCTTGCTGACGTAGGCGCGGTAGAAGCCGTAGTCGCCCGTGTGGCGTGGCCACATCCAGTTGTCGGTGTCGCCGCCGAATTTACCGACGCCCGCTGGAGGCGCGTGCACCAGGCGCACGTCGCGGATTTCCAGTTGCTTGATCAGGTAGAACTCCAGGCCGCCGTAGTAGGCCGACACGGTGCAGCGGAAGCCCGCTTCTTTTTCGCATTCGGCGACCAGTTTCTTCTGGTTTTTCTCGATCGCGTCGATGCGTGCCTTGCCTTGCAGCTTGGCCACGTCGGCGGTGATGATCTTGTCGCTGACATTCGTCACGGCCGAGGTGACGAAGATGCGGCTGCCTGGGGATGCTGGCAATTCTTCAGCGAAAGTCTTGGCCAGGAAACCGTTGGCCAGCAAATCGCGCTCTTTGGTCGAATTGACCGCCACGCTGTTGTAGACGCAATGGTGGTTGGTGGCAACCAGGCCTTGCGGCGAGACGAACGATGCCGAGCAGCCGCCCAGGCTGACGATGGCGCCCATCGGGAATTCGGTCAGTTTGGTCAGGTTGGTCGGATCGAGTTTCAGTCCGGCCGCTTTCAGTTCCTTGGCTACTTGTGGCAGCTGTTGGGGCATCCACATGCCTTCGTCGGCGTGTGCGAAGTTGCTCAGGATGGCGAGCGCGATGAGAGATTTTTTCATTCGAGTTCTGTTCTTTTACATTGTAGGGAAGTCGGAATCAGCGGAGTACCCGCTGATTGTGCAGCGGGCGACATAGAGTATCCGTATCGAACTCGCACTAGTCAATCACATTTTCCGGGCAGCATGTTCGTATGTGCTTGTTTGAATGATATTATTTTGAGTGGCGCAGGGGCGGGAACCGGCTGCCAGCGCGCATTTTTCCGTGCGCCGGCTGTGGTATTTGTACATACGTGTCCTGGCGGCAATGAAAAATGGCCGGGCGCTTGCGCGGCCCGGCCATGTGTTGCTGCGCTCTTTTTGACTGCTTAGCGTATTTTGCCGCGGCGCAAAAGATTCACGATGCCCAGCAGGATCACGGCGCCCAGGAACGAGACCAGCAGCGAAGCCAGGCTGAAATTGTCGCTATTGATGGTGCCCGTGCCGAACAGCGGGGCCAGCAGCCAGCCGCCCAGGAAGGCGCCGACGATGCCGACGATGATATTGAGGAAGATGCCCTGTTGCGCATTGGTTTTCATGACCATGCTGGCCAGCCAGCCAATGACGCCGCCAATAACGATCCAGATAATGAAATTCATGTAGTCCTCCGCGCGATGGATAAGTAGGTGTGCCATGTCAGAACAACATCATGCCAATGGATAGTGATGCCGCACGATAGAAAAGTCCAGCGGATTCGCATGGCGCATGCAAAAGCCCGCCTGGCTGCGGGCAGCGAGGCGGGCTTGTCATGCGGCAAGGCCGTGTTTAATCGGCCTTGATCGCTTCTACCTGGATGGCCAGCTTGACCTCCGGCGAGAACGCCGGCATGCCGTAGTTCAGGCCAAAGTCGCTGCGCTTGAATTCCGCCGTGGCGTCGGCGCCGCACACTTCACGCTTGTAGCGCGGGTGCATGATGCACTTGAACTTGCTCACGTTCAGCTTGACGGGCTTGGTCACGCCCAGCAGGGTCAGTTCGCCATCGACTTCCACCAGCTGATCGCCGTTGAACTTGAGCGATTTGCTCTTGTAGGTGATTTCAGGGAATTTCTCGACGTTGAACATGTCCGCTTTTTTCGCGTGCGTATTCATGGCGTCGAGGCCGAAGTCGATCGAATCGGCATCGATGACGAGGTCCAGGCTACCCGTCTTGGCGGCGCGGTCCAGGGTGACCGTCCCCTTGGTCTTGTTGAACTTGCCGCGCCACACGGACATGCCCATGTGATCGGCTTCAAAGCTGGGGAAGGTATGCGTCGGGTCGAGGTTGTAGGTGTCGGTAGCGGCCATGGCCGAACCCGCGCCGGCGGCTGCCAGCACGGCGATCATCAAGTGCGAAAATTTCATGCAGATCCTATAGTTGAACAGGTTTTGGGGTTGTTTTTCATAACGCATGAAAAACGTTCAGGGCAAGGCGCCTTGCCGAAGGCAGTACGAATGTACGACGAGGCAAGAGCAACGCAGCCATGGACGTTTTCTCAGGTGTTATTGAGCGGCAACGTGGAATTTAATTGTGACCTCGTCTGCAACCATGCTCGTGTCCTTCCACTCGCCTTCTCCGATGTTATAGGTCAGGCGCTTGATCGGCAGGGCGCCGTCAAATGCATATTTGCCGCCATCGGCTTTCACCGCCAGGGGGAAGGTCACGTCGCTGGTCTTGCCTTTGATGCTCAGCTTGCCGGTCACCGTCAGCTTGCCCGCGCCGGCCGCCTTGATGCTGCTCGAGACGAAGGTGGCTTTCGGGAACTGGGCCGAGTTGAACCACTCTTTCTTGGCCACTTCCTTGTTGTACTCGGGGTCGCCGATATCGATGCTGGCCGTCTCGATTTCCACCGATGCCTTCGAGGCGTCCGGCGCGGCCGGGTTGTAATCGATGGCGATATTGAATTTCTTGAACTTCGCTTCCACGGGCACGTTCATTTGCTTGAACACGGCCGACACGCTGGTCTTGGCGGGATCGACTTTCAGCAAGGTGGCGGCGGTGGCGGCCACGGACAGGCCCAGCAGGGAAGCGAGGACGATGCGTTGGGTGGTTTTCATCTTGTTTTTTTCCTGTAGTTTTTCAGTGAGCAAGGGGAAGTCGGTGCTACGGCAGCATGCGCTTGAGCACGCCATCGCGGTCGATGAACTGGTGCTTCAGCGCGGCCAGCACATGGGCGGCCACGGCGGCGGCCATCGTCATGTTCAGAACATAATGAATTTCTTTTAAAAGCGGCTTAAGTTCCGGGTTCGGCGCCATGATGACCGGCAACTGGAACAGGCCCAGGTAGACCACGGGCACGCCGGCGGCCAAGGTGTACAGGTAGCCGGAGACGGGCACGGCGAAGATCAGGATATACAGCAGCACGTGCATGGCGTCGGCCGCCTTCTTTTGCCAGGCAACCATGCTGGCCGGGTGCGGCGGCGGCACATTGGCCTTGCGCCACAGCAGGCGGATGGCGGCGATGGCCAGCACGGTCACGCCCAGCCATTTGTGCCAGGAGAAATATTTGAGCTTGGTGGGCGTCAGGCCGGGAATATCGACCATGACCAGGCCCATGACGAAGGCGCTGATGATCAGCAGGGCGGTCAGCCAGTGCAGGATGATGGCGGTGGTGGTGTAGCGTTGCATCGATGGCTTTCTTGAAAGTAGTACGTATTAGGACTAATTCGGCCTAATATACCAAAGAAAAGCAAATTGCGCTGCGTGCCGGAGATTCTACAAGAAAGATTGCCGGAAAAACCGCGGGGCGGGCAGCATTTGTGTGCTGGCCGCCCCGCGGGAGTGGGATAGCAGGATCCCCATGTGGAAACTGCTTAGATGGCTTTGGCCAATTGCGCCGCGATGCCGATGTAGTTCGCTGGCGTCATGGTCAGCAGCACGTCCTTGGCATCCTGCGGAATGGCCAGGCCATTGACGAAGGTTTGCAGCGCTTCTTTCGAGATGCCCTTGCCGCGCGTCAGCTCTTTCAGCTGCTCGTACGGGTTTTCGATGCCATAGCGGCGCATCACGGTTTGTACGGGCTCGGCCAGCACTTCCCACGTCGCGTCCAGGTCTTGCGCCAGGCGCGCGTGGTTCACTTCCAGCTTGTTCAGGCCGCGCAGGCAGCTGTCATAGGCGAGTAGCGTATAGCCCAGGCCCACGCCGATATTGCGCAGCACGGTCGAATCGGTCAGGTCGCGCTGCATGCGCGAGACGGGCAGTTTTTCCGACAGGTGTTTCAGCACGGCGTTGGCCAGGCCCAGGTTGCCTTCCGAGTTTTCGAAGTCGATCGGGTTGACCTTGTGCGGCATGGTCGACGAACCGATTTCGCCCGCTTTCAGCTTTTGCTTGAAATAGCCCAGCGACACATACGTCCAGATGTCGCGGTTCAGGTCCAGCAGGATCGTGTTGGCGCGCGCGAAGGCGTCGAACAGTTCGGCCATATAGTCGTGCGGCTCGATCTGGATGGTGTACGGGTTGAAGACCAGGCCCAGGCGCTGTTCGATGACGGCCTGCGAGAATGCCGGCCAGTCGAAGCCGGGGTAGGCGGACAGGTGGGCGTTGTAGTTGCCGACGGCGCCATTCATCTTGCCGAGGATTTCCACTTGTTCGATGCGTTTCACGGCGCGCTGCAAGCGGGCCACGACGTTGGCAAATTCCTTGCCCAGGGTGGTCGGGCTGGCGGTCTGGCCGTGCGTGCGCGACAGCATCGGCACGTCGGCATTGTCGTGCGCGATCTGCGTCAGCTTGGCCACCAGGCCGTTCAATGCCGGCAGCATCACGCCATCACGCGCGGCTTTGAGCATCATGCCGTGCGAGGTGTTGTTGATGTCTTCCGAGGTGCAGGCGAAATGGATGAATTCCGACGCCGCCACCAGTTCCGGCACGTCCGCCACTTGTTCCTTCAGCCAGTACTCGACCGCCTTGACGTCATGGTTGGTCACCGCTTCGATGGCCTTGATGCGGGCCGCGTCGGCTTCCGAGAAATCGGCTGCCATCTTGTCGAGCAGGGCGCTCGCTTCTGCCGAGAACGGCTTGATTTCAGCGAAACCGGCTTGCGACAGCGCTTGCAGCCAGGAGATTTCCACTTTCACGCGGTGGTGCATGAAACCGGCTTCGGACAGGATCGGGCGCAGCAGATCGGTCTTGCTGGCGTAGCGGCCATCGAGCGGAGACAGGGCCGACAGCGTGGAATACGGAGTAGTAGAAGTCATGAGAGCGGACGCAAGTTAAAGAAACGGTTGGCGTGTGGCGCGCGGGGAGGGCGGGGCTATTGCAATACAGCAACACTGACGGCGCCACAGTAAAGGGCGATTTTACCACCGCTGGCCGCTGGCCAGCCGTCCGTCGGCTGCGGATAGCCCCCATGTTGGCCGAATCCGGCCCCGATGCGGCGTGCCTGCCACACACTGGAGGCCGCCGGGCGCGTGCTGCCAAACACCGCTGCCGCCGATGCTATACTGCTAGCTGCTCCTTTACCTTAAAGTACCTATGAAACTGATCGGTTCCCTCGCCAGCCCGTATGTCCGCAAAGCCCGTATCGTGCTGGCGGAAAAAAAGCTCGACTATGTCTTCGAGCTGGAAAACGTGTGGGTGCCGGAAACCCGCATCGCCCAGGCCAATCCTCTGGGCAAGGTACCCTGCCTGGTGATGGAGGATGGCAGCACGCTGATCGATTCGAAAGTCATCGTCGAATACCTCGACACCCTCACGCCCGTCTGTAAACTGCTGCCGGCCGGCGGCAATGGCCGCGAGCGGGCCGATATCAAGAACTGGGAAGCGCTGGCCGACGGCATCCTCGACGCGGGTGTGCTGGTACGCCTGGAGCGTACGCAGCGCCCGCCCGAGCAGCAAAGCGCGGCGTGGATCGCGCGCCAGCTGGACAAAGTCACCCTGGGCCTGGCGGCGCTGGAAGCACGCCTGGGCGAGAGCGCCTATTGCGCCGGCAAGAACTACACCCTGGCCGACGTGGCCGTGGGCTGCGCCCTGGGCTGGCTCAGCTTCCGCTTCCCGGAAATCGACTGGCGCGCGGAACATCCGGCGCTGGCGCGCCTGTTCGACAAACTGTCCGAGCGCCCATCGTTCAAGGACACCGCGCCGCAGTGAGCGCACGATGACCGGCAACGATTCGAAGGCGCAGCAGCGCCTGCAGATGGCCGATATCGCGCGCCTGGCCGGCGTGTCCACGTCGACCGTGTCGCGTGCGCTGAGCGGCAGTTCGCTGGTCAATGAAGAGACGCGCGCGCGCGTCATCGCGCTGGCCCGTTCGCTCAAATATTCCATCAATATCGGCGCGCAAAACCTGCGCCTGAAACAGAACCGCACGGTGGGCGTGGTGGTGCCGTATGACGCGGCCACGCGCCAGCACCTGTCCGATCCTTTCTTTCTCAGCATGCTGGGCAGTCTGGCCGATGCGCTGACGGAACAGGGCTTCGACATGCTCATTTCGCGCGTGGATGCGGAAACGCTCGATGCGGCCGCCCTGTCCTTCGACAGCGGCCGCGTGATCGGCATCATCCTGATCGGCCAGTGGCGCCACCATGAACAACTGAACCAGCTGGCCGCGCGTCAGGTGCCCATCGTCGTGTGGGGCGCGCAATTGCCGCAGCAGCTGTATTGCACCGTGGGCGGCGACAACGTCGCCGGCGGCAGGCTGGCCACGGAGCACTTGCTGGCGGCCGGGCGCCGGCGCATCGCCTTCTTTGGCGACGCCAAGCTGCCCGAAGTGGCGCAGCGCCACGCCGGTTATGTGCAGGCGCTGGCCGCGCAAGGACTGGCGCCGGACCCGCAACTGTACGTGGCCGGCTCCTTCCTGCCGCAGGGCGGGGCGACGGACGTGCAGGAACTGCTGGACCGCCAGCTGCCGTTCGACGCCATCTTTGCCTGCAGCGACTTGCTGGCCATGAGCGCAATCAATGCCCTGCGCGCGCGCGGCGTGGCCGTGCCGGAACAGGTGGCCGTGGTCGGCTACGACGATATCGAACTGGCCGCGTATTTCCATCCGCCGCTGACCACCGTGCGCCAGCCGATTCGCGCCGCCGGACGCGCGCTGGTGGCTTCGCTGCTGGCGCTGGTCGATGGCGCGCCTGCGCCATCGCAGCAATTGCCAACCGAGCTGATCGTACGCGCCTCGGGCCGTTGAAACGCATTGGCAAGGCATTGCAACCGATTGCAATAATTTCAAATTTATCCGTGAATTTTCATGCTGCACAGCAGCATGAAAAAGCCTGGCATCACGTCGATCCCCGCCTGTTTCCCTCTATATTGCCCGTAATATTCCCTTAAAAACAACAACATTTTCATGTTGCAGTGCTCGATTGCAATCGATTGCAATAAATTCTTATTCGTTCAATAATGACGTACCGGCTCAGCCAGCGCGCCACGGCATGCGGCGGCCAGTACCCATAACAAGCGGATACCTCGATGTATCGGCATACAACACTGGAGACAAAATGAACGCACATACTGCACAACGCGGCTGCATGGCCGCCGCCGTCGCCCTGGCCATGCTGCAACTGGGTGCCGCCCACGCGCAATCGGCCGCCGACACCGCCAGCGCCGCTCCCGCCGATGGCCTGAACCTGGAACGCATCGTCGTCACGGGTACCACCGGCGGCACGTCCAAAATGAAATCGAGCAATTCCGTCAGCAGCATGGAGCTCGATACCATCCTGCACAACGCACCGACCAGCGCGGCCGAAGTCCTGCGCTCGGTACCTGGCTTGCGGGCCGAATCCTCGGGCGGCGAAGGCAATGCCAACATCACCGTGCGCGGCCTGCCCATTTCCGCTGGCGGCGCGCGCTATGTGCAGATCCAGGAAGACGGCTTGCCCGTGCTGCAGTTCGGCGACTTCAACTTCACCACGCCCGACAGCTTCGTCAAGATCGATTCCACGCTCGACCACCTGGAAGTGGTGCGCGGCGGTTCGGCTTCCACCCTGGCCACCAACTCGCCGGGCGGCATCATCAATTTCATCAGCAAGAACGGCAAGGAGAAGGGCGGCAGCGTGGCCCTCAGCCGTGGCCTGGGCTACGACCAGACGCGGGTCGATTTTGATTACGGCGCGCCGGTTTCGGAGCGCACGCGCTTCTTCATCGGCGGCTCCTGGCGCACGGGCGAAGGCATCCGCCACAGTGGCGTCAACAGCGAAAAGGGTGGGCAGATCCGCGGCAATGTCACGCATGAATTCGACAGCGGCTTCGTGCGCCTGTCGTTCAAGCATCTCGACGACCAGTCGCCCACGGCCTTGCCCGTGCCCGTCAGCGTGCGCAATGGCCGCATCGGGGAAATCGCCGGCATCGACCCGCGCAAGGCCAGTTTCTATTCGCCGTACTGGGTGCCCGACACGGTGCTGAACAAGAATAACCAGCGCGTGGCCACCCGCGTCAACGACGGCTTGCACGTCAAAAGCGATACCGTGGGCCTGGAAGCATCGTTCAAGCTGGGACAGGGCTGGAGCGTGAGCGAAAACTTCCGTTACGCCGACAATTCGGGGCGCTTCACCGGCGTCTTCCCGTCGAATAATGGCAGCGACGGCAGCTATGTGTTTGCCAGCGGCCCGAACCAGGGCAAGCCTTACACGGGCCGTGCGTTTTCCGCCGTGGTGTTCAACACCTCGATCGACGACGCCAGCAATACCCTGAGCGACACCAAGCTGGCCAAGACCTTTGTGCTCGACAGCGGCAAGCTGACCACCACGGCCGGCCTGTATTTGTCGCAGCAAAAGCTGGGCCTGACCTGGAACTTCAATGAATACCTGATGCAGGCCACGGGCGACCAGCCGGCGCTGCTGCAAACGGCCAGCGGCACGCCAGGCTATATCGGTCCGGCCTTCGGCGCCTGCTGCTCGCGCGCCGTCGACATGGAATACCGCACGACCTCGCCCTACCTGAATCTGGCCTGGGAAAGCGGTGCGCTGAACCTCGACGGCGGCCTGCGGCGCGACCGCCAGCATGCGAGCGGCACGGCCAACCAGGCCACCGGCGCGCAAGCGTATCTGCCGTCGACGGTGCAGCGGGTCGACTATACCTTGGGCCACACCTCGTACTCGCTGGGCGCGAACTACAAGCTGCAGGGGAACCTGGCCGTGTTTGCCCGCGTCAGCGAAGGCGTGGCCTTCAATGCCGACCGCATCCTGTTCGGCACACCGCTCGATGGCAGCGTGCCCGTGGCGATCAATACCGTGCGCCAGCTCGAAGGCGGCGTGAAATGGCGGCTGGGACCCCTGAGCACTTTTGTGACCGTGTTCCAGGCCAAGACCAAGGAAAGCAATTACGAAGCGACCACCCAGCTGCGCACGGCCAACAGCTATGAGGCGAAGGGCGTGGAGCTGGAAGCGGCCTACAGCGCCGGCGACTTCCGCATCAATGGCGGCCTGACGTTCACGGATGCCGAGATCACGGGCACGGCGGCGGCCGACGTGGCGCTGATCGGCAATACGCCGCGGCGCCAGGCGCGTGTCGTCTACCAGATCGCGCCCACCTATGAATGGGGGCAGGCTACCTTGGGCGCGAGCCTGGTCGGCACGGGCAAGTCGTGGGGCGACGATGCGCACACGATCACCTTGCCCGCCTACCAGGTGCTCAATGCCTTCGTCAATTACCAGCTCACGCCGCAATTGCAGGTAGCGCTGACGGCGAACAATCTGCTCGACAAGATCGGCTACACGGAAGTCGAGGGCGATGGCCATGCGGCCCGCTCGATCACGGGGCGCACCGTCAAGGTCAGCCTGAAATACGCATTTTAAGCAAGGATAGGATTCATGATGTCGATACGCAGCCCCCTGGCGCGCCTGCTGGCGCCGCTCCCCACGCACTTGCGCGACGATGCGGCGCACCGCTATGCGCGCCAGGAGGCGGTCTTGCTCGACCGCCTGGGCAGCCTGTATGGCCAGCGGCCGGACTTCCTGCCCTGGCTGGGCGACCTGATGGAAAGCGTGGGGCGGCTGTACGCGGCGCGCGCCCCCGAGCTGCGGCGCCAGGATGCGCAGCGCGAAGCGCAGCCGGACTGGTTTGTCAGCCAGTCCATGCTCGGTTACAGCGCGTATGTGCAGCGTTTCGGCGGCAGCTTGCAGGGCGTGGCGGCGCGCATTGCCCACCTGCGCGAACTGGGCGTGACGTATCTGCACCTGCTGCCGTTCTTGCGCCCGCGTGCTGGCGAAAGCGATGGCGGTTTTGCCGTCGCCAGCTTTGAGGAAGTCGATCCCGCGCTGGGCAGCAATGCCGATTTGCTGGCGTTGACGGCGCAGCTGCGCGCGGCCGGCATCAGCCTGTGCTCGGACCTGATCCTCAACCACGTGGCCGACGACCATGCGTGGGCGCTGGGCGCCAAGGCCGGCGATCCGCTGCTGCGCGATTTTTTCCACACCTATCACGACCGCGTGCAGCCGGACCGCTACGAGCGCACCGTGGGCCAGGTCTTCCCGCAGGCGGCGCCCGGCAATTTCACCTTCGTGCCGGAGCTTGATCGCTGGGTCTGGACCACGTTTTACCCGTACCAGTGGGATTTGAATTACGCCAATCCGGCCGTCTTCGCGGCCATGGCCGGCGCCATGTTGGGCCTGGCCAACAAGGGCATCGAAGTGTTCCGCCTCGATTCGACGGCCTTCCTGTGGAAGCGCGAAGGTAGCGATTGCATGAACCAGCCCGAAGCCCACAGCCTGCTGCAGGCGTTGCGGGCGATCGCCGCCATCGTCGCGCCGGGCGTGCTGCTCAAGGCCGAAGCCATCGTGCCCACGCCCAAGCTGCCCGCCTATTTCGGCAGCGATGCGGCGCCCGAATGCCATATCGCCTATCACAGCAGCCTGATGGCCGCCGGCTGGGGCGCGCTGGCCGAGGAAAGCACGGATTTGCTGCAGCAGGTGATCGCGGCCACGCCGCCGCTGCCGCCGGCCGCCAGCTGGCTCAGTTATGTGCGCTGCCACGACGACATCGGCTGGAACGTGCTGCTCAATGAAGCGGGCGCGAACGGGCCGGTGCGCCTGGCCCGCATCGCGCGGTTCTTTGCCGGCGCGCCCGGCAGCTATGCGCGCGGCGCCGCCTTCCAGAGCAGCAGCGCGGACAAGGCGCATGGCAGCAACGGCATGGCCGCCTCGCTGGCCGGCCTGGAAAGCGCCGCCACGGTGCAGGAGCAGGAATACGCGTTGCGGCGCCTGCTGCTGCTGCATGGCCTTGCCTTGAGCTTTGGCGCCTTGCCCGTGCTGTACATGGGCGATGAACTGGGCATGACCAACGATCACAGCTACACGCAGCGGGCCGACCGGGCGATGGACAGCCGCTGGCTGCAGCGTCCCGCGTTCGACGACAGCCTGCTCGCATGGCGCCACGATGGTGTGAGCGCCAGCGGACGGCTGTACCTGGCGCTGCGCCAACTGGTCGATGTGCGCAGGCGCTTGCCGGCCCTTGCCGCCGCCGCGCCACGCAGCGTGCTGCCCGCCGATACGCCGGCCGTGCTGGCGCTGTTGCGTGGCGACGCGTTTCTCAACCTGAGCAATTTCAGCGGCGCCAGCCAGCGCTACACTTTACCCCCGGGCGAATGGCGCAACAGCCTCGATGGCAGCGTGCTGTCCGGCACGGTGGGCTTGCAGCCCTGGCATATGCTGTGGTTGGAAAGGGAAGCAGCATGAGCGACGCCGGCGCGCACCGTCCGCATCTGTCGTTCTGGCAGATCGTCAACATGAATGTCGGCTTTTTCGGCATCCAGTTCAGCTTTGGGTTGCAGCAAAGCAGCATGAGTCCCATCTACAAATACCTGGGGGCCGATGAAGCGAGCCTGCCCTACCTGTGGCTGGCCGGTCCCATGACGGGCCTGCTCGTGCAGCCATTGATCGGCGCCATGAGCGACCGTACGGTGACACGCTGGGGCCGCCGCACGCCGTATTTCCTGATCGGCGCCATCCTGTGCAGCCTGGGCCTGCTGGCCATGCCGTTCAGTCCGACTTTATGGATGGCTGCCAGCCTGCTGTGGATACTCGACGCGGCCAACAATGTGACGATGGAGCCCTACCGCGCCTTTGTCAGCGACAAGCTCGACAAGAAGCAGCACTCGCTGGGTTTTCTCACGCAAAGCGCATTTACGGGACTGGGGCAGACGCTGGCCTACCTGACGCCGTCGCTGCTCGTCATGCTGGGCATGAACAAGGATGCCGTCAACGGCAGCCATATCCCGCACATCGTCATCGCCGCCTTCCTGATCGGCGCCGTGTTCTCGCTCGCCTCGGTGTTGTGGACCTTGAAGACGACGCCGGAAAACCCGCTCACGGCGGCCGAGCTGGCGGCCATTCGCAGCCGTCCGCCGGGCTGGCGCCACACGCTGGCCGATATCGGCGCGGCCCTGCGCGACATGCCGCCGACGATGAAGCAGCTGGCCCTCGTCAACCTGTTCCAGTGGTACGCCATGTTTTGCTACTGGCAGTACATCGCGCTGTCGCTGGCGGCCACGCTGTTTCACACGACGGACCCCGCGTCACAAGGCTTTCGCGACGCGGGCCTGCTGAACGGGCAGGTGGGCGCCTTCTACAATTTCGTCGCCTTTGTCGCCGCCTTCGCGCTGGTGCCGTTCACGCGCCGCTTCGGTCCCAAGCGCATGCACAGCCTGTGCCTGTGCGCGGCCGGCGTGGGCATGCTGGGCATCCCGCTGATCCACAGCCCGGCGCTGCTGTTGCTGCCGATGCTGGGCGTGGGCCTGGCCTGGGCCAGCATCATGGGCAATCCCTACATCATGCTGGCCGGCTGCATTCCGCCCGAACGCACGGGTGTCTACATGGGCATTTTCAATATGTTCATCGTCATCCCGATGATCATCCAGATATTCACCTTGCCGCTGTATTACCGCAGCTGGCTGGGAGGCAATCCGGAAAACGTCATCCGGCTGGCCGGCGCCCTGCTGCTGTGCGCGGCGGTGGCCGTACTGTTCGTCAAGCTGCGCCCGCCGCAGACCGGCAAGGCTTGACGGCAGGCGAAAAAAAAACCGGCGCTGCCGGTTTTTTTTATCTGCCTCGAAGAACAATTATTCTTCAATCGCCATCTGGCTTTGCAGGTAGTTCTGGATGCCGACCTTGGCGATCAGGTCGATCTGCGTTTCGAGCCAGTCGATATGCTCTTCCGTGTCTTCCAGGATCATCAGGAACAGGTCGCGCGAGACGTAGTCGCCCGCTTTTTCGCTGATGGCGATGCCTTCCTTGACGGTGGCGTGCGCGGCGCGTTCCAGCTTCAAGTCGCATTCCAGCATTTCCGGCGTGTTCTCGCCGATCAGCAGCTTGTGCAGCGCTTGCAGGTTAGGCAGGCCGTCGAGCATCAGGATGCGGTCGATCAGCTTGTCGGCGTGTTTCATTTCGCCGATCGATTCTTCGTATTCCTTCTTGCCCAGCTTTTCCAGGCCCCAGTGCTTGTACATGCGCGCATGCAGGAAGTACTGGTTGATGGCCGACAGTTCGTTGGTGAGCTGTGCGTTGAGCATGCGGATGACTTCTTTATCGCCCTTCATGGGATTTCCTTTGTTCTGTGTCGCGTTCGATGATGAAACCGCAGGCTGCTGGCGTTCACTGCCGGGTGGCGTTGGCTGCCTGGTGGCGCGCAGGTTGCCGGTTTCGCTATGCCCGCATGATAGCGCAAAATGCCGGCGATTTCCGGTGCTAAACGGCATTTTTCCGTCTTTTTAACGTAAATATCGTGCGAATAAAACCCATTCTCAAGTGGATTGCCCACTTGCGCCGTTTTTTATTTGTTAAGGAAAATGAAGGCCATTCTCATTCGCGTTTCCAGCGCTGTTTTGCCGCTGCTGGCGCGCGTGCATGGCCGTGCTGAAAAGGCGCGAAATGTTCGTCCGTTCTTGCTTTTGTGCCTTCTTGGCCGACGCTGGCGATGCGATAATCGGGCAGCGATATTTACCGAAAAAAGGATAGCAAGATGATGCTGCATATACCCGGCGTGCTGACGCCGGAACAGGTGACGCATTTCCGCCAGCGCCTGGCGCAGACGGACTGGGTCGACGGACGCGCCAGCGTCGGAGCGCAAGGCGCGCAAGTCAAGCGCAACCGCCAGCTGGCCGAAGGTTCGCCGCTGGCGCTGGAGCTGGGCGAGATCGTCAGCCGCGCGCTGATGGCCAATCCGCTGTTCTTTGCCGCCGTGCTACCGCTGCGCATCCTGCCGCCATTCTTCAACAGCTATGCGGGCGGCGAGCACTATGGCCTGCACATCGATGGCGCCATCCGCACGCCGAAAAACGGCATGCAGTCGATGCGCGCCGACGTCTCGTCGACCGTATTCCTCAGCGAGCCGGAGGAGTACGAAGGCGGCGAGCTGGTGGTGGTCGATTCCTACGGCACGCACGAAGTGAAACTGCCGGCCGGCGACGTGATCGTGTATCCGTCGAGCAGCGTGCATCAGGTGCTGCCCGTTACCAGCGGCGAGCGTATCTGCTCCTTCCTGTGGACGCAAAGCATGGTGCGCGAGGACTGGAAACGCAGCATGCTGTTCGAGCTCGATCAGAATATCCAGAGCGTGCGCGCGGCGCATGGCGATTCACCGGCGACGGTGGGACTGACGGGGCATTATCACAATCTGCTCAGAATGTGGGCGGAGATGTAAGGCTGGGGTCAGACCCCCGGCGACGTTGGCGCTGAACTGGGCGTTGGCGGTGTTGAGGGTCTGACCCCATAGCAGGCAAAAAAAAGTCTGCCTGGCCCGGGGATGTAGGCTGGCAGACTGAAACAAGCAAATCGCTTGACTAAAACGGGCGCAAAAAAGCAAGCAGGGCACAGGGTGCGGTGCTTGCGGGCTGGCAGCGGCGCAAGTGCCGCCGGAAGGCTAGCTCAGTTGGAAGGTCAGCGGCACGAGCACGTACACGGGTACGGGCTTGCCGTTTTCGATCATCGGCTTGAACAGCGCGCGCTGGGCGGCCTGGCGGCCCGCTTCATCAAGGTTGTTGTAGCCGGTCGATTTCTGGATCAGGATTTGCTCGGGCAAGCCTTTTTCATTGATCAGGATGCGCAGCACGACGGTGCCGCTTTCGCCCAGACGGCGCGACAGATTCGGGTAGATCAGTTGCGGCGCCTTGATGTATTCGACGCTGCTGACGGTGCGCGGTGTCGAAGGTGCTGGCGGCGTCGGCGATGGTGCCGCTGGCGCTGTTGGTGCGGCGGTGGCGACAGGTGCTGCTTCGGCGCGCGTCGGCTGCGGCGGCGTGATCGTCGGTTCGCTTGGCGCCACGGCGATCAGCGGCAGCGGCGGGATCACGGCGCGCGGCACGGGCGCGCTCAGTTCCACGGTTTTCGGTACGGACGGCGCCGGCGGTTTCGGCGGCGCCGGCGGGGCGATGATGCTGATGGTCGTGATGGTCGGCATGGCCGCCGTGACGACGCGGCTCAAGAGCCCGCTCTGGATCGCGTAAAAGCCGGCGATATGCAGGACGACGATGGCCATCAGCGGCGCGAATTTGTTGCGCTTCTTGTCGAAGTCGGCAAATTGCTGCACGGCCTGCACCGTTACGGGCGGGGGCATCATCGTCATGGCATTCATCGCTTTCTTAGTTTGTCAGTACAGCTCGCATCAATACGGTTTCTTGCAGCGCCACGGTGGCGTTCAGGTGATCGTTCAGCACTTCCCGCGCGCAGGTGTGGCATTTGCCGCAGCAAGTGGCCACGCCCAGGTCGCGGCGCAGTTCGGCCATGCTGGACAGGCCAAGATCGACGGCTTGACGGATTTCACGATCAGATATGTTGTTGCAGACACATACAATCATTGATACACCTTCTGGCTGGAGGATGAACAGACACTAGTGCTTGGAAGCATTGTTGCTAGTGTTTTAATGAGAATCATTATCATTACGTTTCATTGTCGCGCAAAGTGCGGGACAATGCAAGCGATTTTGATCAAGTGTGCGGCAGTTGGCGGCCTGGCGCGGCGCATCGATATGCCATTTTTTCGGATGGTGCAGCCCTTGATGGGGGCGGCTCTCCGGGCTAAATAAAAACTATTCGCATTCATGTTTATAATGCTGGTATTGTCTCGGACGGTCGCCGTCCGGACAGTTTGAAAGGCCGCTTGTCGGTAATGCGCAACAGTTGCGTTTTACCTCACAACACCCACGTCAAACACGATGCGCCACGCGCAGCAGTCTGTCCCCGGTGTTCTTAATTTGAACGGAATTTGCTCATGACTCTAGTTCCACCCATGATGACGCTCGACGCGCTGGCAGTTGGCCAGAGCGGCACGGTGTTGCATATCACGCCCCACACGGCAGGACAGACGGAGGACGGCGTCGACCTTGTCCGCCGCCTGATGGAGCTGGGATTCGTTCCCGGCGAACGCATCCGTATGCTCAAGCGCGGCATTCCCGGCGGCGATCCGCTGGCCATCAAGGTGGGCAATGCCACGTTCGCGCTGCGCCGCTTCGAAGCGGCGCTGATTACGATTCAACCGCTGCTTCAACCGGAATGACCATGGGTGCTGTCGAAACAATCGTCGATGCGGGCGTGCACAAGCCGCCGCATCAGCCACAAATTGCCTTGCTGGGCAATCCGAACTGCGGCAAGACCGCCCTGTTCAACCGTTTGACGGGCGCGCGCCAGAAAGTGGCGAACTACGCCGGCGTCACCATCGAGCGCAAGGAAGGCCATTTCACGTCGCCAAACGGCAAGCCCGTGCGCGTGCTTGACCTGCCGGGCGCCTACAGCCTGTCGGCCACCACGCCCGATGAAGCGATCACGCGCGACGTGGTGGGCGGCTTGCGCCGCGGCGACCCGCGCCCGGACGCCATCATCTGCGTCGTCGACGCCACCAATTTGCGCCTGAATCTGCGCCTGGTGCTGGAAGTCAAGCGCCTGGGCCTGCCCATGCTGCTGGCGCTGAACATGACGGACGTGGCGCGCAAGCGCGGCATGCTGATCGACACGGCCAAGCTGTCGGCCGAACTGGGCATGCCCGTGGTGGAAACCATCGCGGTGCAGCACGATGGCGAAAAAGCCCTGCTCGACGCCATCGACGCCATGCTGCCGCTGCCGGTGGTGGAAGCGAAACCGCTGGCGGCCATCGATGCCGTCAGCGTCGAAGAAACCCAGCGCGAAGTGCGCCGCATCCTGGCCGCCGTCAGCAACGACACGCGCGACAGCGGCAACCTGACGGAAAAGATCGACGACGTGGTGCTGCACCCGGTTTTCGGTCCCATCATCCTGGCCGTGCTGATGTTCCTGATCTTCCAGGCCGTGTTTGCCTGGGCCGCCACGCCGATGGAAATGATCACCGATGGCGTGGGCCACCTGGGCGCCCTGCTGACGGCAAACATGCCTGACGGCCACCTGAAAAGCTTGCTGGTGGAAGGCATCATCGGCGGCGTCGGCAGCGTGCTGGTCTTCCTGCCGCAGATCCTGATCCTGTTCTTCTTCATTCTGAGCCTGGAAGACTGCGGCTACCTGCCGCGCGCGGCCTTTTTGCTGGACCGCCTGATGGGCGGCGTGGGCCTGTCGGGCCGCGCCTTCATCCCGCTGCTGTCGAGCTTTGCCTGCGCCATTCCCGGCGTGATGGCGGCGCGCACCATCCAGAATCCGCGCGACCGCCTCGTCACCATCATGATCGCGCCGCTGATGACATGCTCGGCGCGCTTGCCCGTGTATGCGCTGATCATCGCCGCCTTCATTCCGGAACGCCAGGTGTGGGGCTATTTGAGCCTGCAAGGCCTGGTGCTGTTCGTCTTGTACTTTGCCGGCATCATCTCGGCCATGGCCGTGGCCTGGGTCATGAAGCGCAGCATGGGCGTGCGCGGCAACCAGCCGCTGCTGCTGGAACTGCCGGCCTACCACTGGCCGCATTTGCGCAACCTGGCCGTCAGCCTGTGGGAGCGCGCGAAGATCTTCCTCACGCGCGTCGGCACCATCATCCTGAGCCTGATGATCATCCTGTGGTTCCTCAGCACCTTCCCCGGCCCGCCGGACAACGCGATCCACCCGCCGATCTATTACAGCCTGGCCGGCATCCTGGGCCGCGGCCTGGAAGTGATCTTCGCGCCGATCGGTTTCAACTGGCAGATCTGCATCGCGCTGGTGCCGGGCATGGCGGCGCGCGAAGTGGCCGTCGGCGCCCTGGGCACCGTGTATGCGCTGTCGCAAACGGGCGACGCGCTTGCCACCACGCTGGAGCCGCTGATCGCCCATTCGTGGTCGATGGCCACGGCGCTGTCCCTGCTGGCCTGGTATGTATTTGCGCCGCAGTGCCTGTCGACCCTCTCCGTGGTGAAACGCGAGACGGGCGGCTGGCGCTATCCGCTGCTGATGGCCGGCTACATGTTCGCCCTGGCGTATGCCGCCTCGTTCATCACGTACCGCGTCGCCCTGTTGCTGGGCGCTTAGGAGAAAAGCATGTGGCAAACCCTCATCGTCGCCCTGATCGTCGCAGCCGCGCTGCTGCATTTTTCGACCAAGTACCTGCCGGCGGGCGTGCGCCGCGCCATCGTGCGCGGCCTCGTGCGCTGCGGCCTCGATGAGGCGAAGATGTCGACCTTCTTCAAGGTGGCGCCCGGTTGCGGCAGTGGCTGCGGTTCCTGCGGCTCCTGCGACAGCCCGCCGCCGCCGTCTGCCACGCCACCGGCCGACGGCAGCAGCAAGCGTGTGATCCTGATGCAGGTGCAGCGCTAGGGCTTGTATTTCAGTGTAGCCACGGGCGCGCCTGTGGGCTACACTGGGCTTTCCGCATGGCAAGGAGTGGCAATGGCGATACTGTTGATCTTCATGTTTCTGTTTGCGGTCGCCACCTGGCTGCTGGCCAGCCGGCGCGGCCGCCACGGGGGACTCTGGTTCGGCATCGGCCTGTTCCTCGGTCCGTTTGCCTTGCTGGCGGTGGCGGCCCTGCCGCCCGTTGCGCCAAGCTGAATGAAAAAAACCCGCGCATGCGGGTTTTTTTACGTCTGCAGCGCTGCGCTTACGCTTTGCCGGCCAGCTTGTCGACCACCGGTACCAGCGCGGCCGGGCGGCAGCCGAAGGCGGCCAGGCGGCCTTGCGCGTCGGGCGCCAGGTCCAGGTCATACGGCAGACGGCCCGCCACCAGCCACAGTTTATCGTGCGGCAGGGCCTCGACCAGGCGGCGCTGGCCGTCGACGAACATGGCGTTATACGTTTGCAGCACGATCTGCCGCGCGCCTTGCGCAAAGGCGATGGCTTCATTGACCTCGTCGTCCAGCGCCTCGGCCGACAAGGCATATTCGCGCACGTCCAGGCCCGCTTCGAGCAGCGCAGGCAGCATCGAGCTGCGCGCTTCCTTGTTGCGGCCCAGCGCCACTTCGTCGATTTCGCTGCGCGAGCGCACTTCCACCGTCAGCAGGGTCACGGGCAGGCTGGCGTCGAGCGGGCGGTAGTCGCCCTGCACGCGCAAGGCGGCCTTTTGCAGCAGCTGCGACAGGGCCATGGCGGCCGGCTGCATCAGCGCCGGCGGGGTGACGGGGCGTGTGCGCCAGTCGCGCACGGCGCGGTTGCGCTTGAGTTCCGCCACGCGCGCGCAAGCCGCGTCGATGCGGGCGATGGCAATGTCGCCGCGCTCCACGGCGGCGATGACGGCGTCGATGGCGGCCGTCTGCTGCGCTTCGCGGTGCGAGATGAGGACGATGTCGGCGCCAGCCTGCAAGGTGGCGATGGCGCCCTGGGCGATGCCGATGCCGTCGGCAATCGCCGCCATCTCCAGGCAGTCGGTGATGACGACGCCCTGGTATTTCAACTCGCCGCGCAGCAGGTCCGTCAGCACGCCTTTCGACAGGGTGGCCGGCACACTGGTATCGGCCTCGAAAGCGGGGAAGACCACGTGCGCCGTCATGATGGCATCGACGCCGCCGGCAATGGCCGCGCGGAACGGCGCCAGTTCCACGGCGCGCAGGCGTTCCTTGTCGTGCGGGACCAGGGCCATGGCGTAATGCGTGTCGGTGGCCGTGTCGCCGTGGCCGGGGAAGTGCTTGGCCGTGACGGCCACGCCGTTGGCGCGCTGGCCGCGCATGGCCGCCATGCCGTAGTCGATGACGGTGGCGGCATCCTCGCCATACGCGCGCACGCCGATGACGGGGTTGTTGCGGTTGTTGTTCACGTCCAGCACGGGCGCGAGCAGCATATTGATGCCCACCTGGCGCATTTCATCGCCACTGATCTGGTTCATGCGTTCGCAGTCGTCGATGGAGCCGGCCGCCTGGAAGGCCATTGCCGCAGGAATCGGCGTGACCCCCTGTTCGATGCGCATCACCATGCCGCCTTCCTGGTCGATGGAGATCAGCAGCGGGGTGTCGGACACTTCCGCGTTGATCTCCTGCAGTTCGCGGCACAGGGCGGACACTTGCGCGGGCGTATGCACGTTGCGGCGGAACAGGATCACGCCGCCCACCTTCTTTTCGCGTATCAAGGTCTTGATATGCTCGTCCGCCTGCAGGGCGTCGAAGCCCACCATGAATAGCTGTCCTATTTTCTCGCGCAAACCCTGTTCCATGCTGCAACTCCTCCGGTATTCATTCTGATGACGACAAGTCCGTATTCTGGCCCCTGGTGACGCGTCTGGACAATCACCGGAAAAGCTGCCTTGGTTTTATACTTATTTTGGTATTGTATTGGATTTGGATATTTGCGCAAGTGGTTATTAAGTGGTATTGCTAAACTTGCGCAACGGCGCCGTCAATCGAGGCGCTGGAACGAGACCGATTGCGCCTTTGGCCAATACAGGCCGAACACGGGCGGCAGTTGCGGCAGCTGGCTCGGGTCGAGCAGCTGACCCGCTTCCAGGAACGGCAGCAGGGCCGACGCCAGTTTCACCTGGTTCGGCGAAATGCGCCGCACCAGGTGGTGCGGGCGCAGCTCCTGCGGGTGCGCCAGGCCGGCGGCGGCGATCAGTTCGGCCAGCGCCTTCATGGTGTTCTGGTGGAAGTGCGCCACGCGGGCGATCTTGTCGGGCACCACCAGCGCGCGCTGGCGTTGCGGGTCTTGCGTGGCCACGCCTGTGGGGCAGCGGTCCGTGTGGCAGCTTTGCGACTGGATGCAGCCCAGCGCGAACATGAAGCCGCGCGCCGAATTGCACCAGTCGGCGCCCAGCGCCAGCAAGCGGGCGATGTCGAAGGCCGTGATGATCTTGCCCGAGCAGCCGATCTTGATCTTCGCGCGCAGGTTGGCGCCCACGAGGGTGTTATGCACGAGCACCAGCGCTTCCTGCAGCGGCGTGCCCACATGGTCCGTGAATTCCAGGGGCGCGGCGCCCGTGCCCCCTTCGCTGCCGTCGACGACGATGAAGTCGGGCGTGATGCCCGTTTCCAGCATGGCTTTGACGATGGCGAAGAACTCCCACGGATGGCCGATGGCCAGCTTGAAGCCCGTCGGCTTGCCGCCGGAGAGCGTGCGCAGGCGGTCGATAAAGTGCAGCATTTCCAGCGGCGTGGAAAAGGCGCTGTGCGCGGCCGGCGAGACGCAATCCTCGCCCACCATCACGCCGCGCGTGGTGGCGATCTCGATCGTCACTTTCGGGCCCGGCAGCACGCCGCCGTGGCCGGGCTTGGCGCCTTGCGACATCTTCAGCTCGATCATTTTCACCTGTTCCGAGCTGGCGTTGGCGATGAAGCGTTCTTCGGAAAACGTACCGTCCTGGTTGCGGCAGCCGAAGTAGCCGGAGCCGATTTCCCACACCAGGTCGCCGCCGTTTTCGCGGTGGTAGGGGCTGATGCTGCCTTCGCCCGTGTCGTGCATGAAGCCGCCGCTGCGCGCGCCGCCGTTCAGGGCCAGGATGGCGTTGGCCGACAGGGCGCCAAAGCTCATCGCCGAGATATTGAAGACGCTGGCCGAATACGGCTTTTCACGTCGGCAATCCGGATGGTTGCCGATCTCGATGCGGAAATCGTGGCCCGTCACCTTGGCGGGCGCGATGGAATGGTTGATCCATTCATAGCCCGCTTCATACACGTCGAGCTGGGTGCCGAACGGACGCTTGTCCGTCTGTTCCTTGGCGCGCTGGTAGACGATGCTGCGCTGGCTGCGCGAGAACGGCGTCGCTTCGCTGTCGCTTTCCAGGAAATACTGGCGGATTTCGGGGCGGATGCTCTCAAAAAAGAAGCGGAAATGCGCGAGGATGGGGTAATTGCGGCGCAGGGCGCGCTTCGTTTGCAGCAGGTCGCTGATGCCGACCAGGGTCAGCGCACCGGCCAGCACGGGCAGCCAGTAATGATCGTAGTAAAACAGGGACAGGACAAAGATGGCTGCCGTCGCAATGAAGGTCAGGTAGCGAAATGGTACTAGGTGCATGGGCACTCCGGTGAAGTCAGACTGGTAAAGCCGAGTCTACCTTCGATTCGCCGAACGTGCTGGAGGGAAAGAAAGCGGCGCCCGGTGGACGCCGCGTGAAGACTTAGCGCTGTGCGGCGCGGATACGCTCGACACGCTCTGCGCTGGCCGGATGGCTAGACAGGTAGGGCGTGCCGTGATCCAGCTTGCCCAGGGCGACAAACACTTGCGCCAGGTGTTCCAGTGGAATAGCGTTCTGGCGCAGCATGGCAATCGCGTAGTCGTCCGCCTCGCGCTCGACGTCCCGCGAATACTTCAAGTCCAGCAGCAACGGCGGCAAGGTCGCCACCACGGTTGACACGTCGCCGAACAGCAGCGCCGCGCCGGCGCCCACGGCCGACGTCTGGATCAGGCGGCGCGTCAGGTGGCGCTGCTGCAAATGGCCCAGTTCATGCGCCAGCACGCCCATGATGGCATCGTCGTCCGGCATCAGTTCCACCATTTCATCGGTCAACACGATGTCGCCGGACGGCAGGGCGAACGCGTTCGGACCGATCTTGCTCTTGCGGAAAACGATGCGGTGCTCGGGCGTGCTGTCGCCGGGCGTGGCCAGGCGCGCGAACCGGGCGCGCAAGGCTTGCTGGCGCGCGTCAGCGAGCTTGCTTGCCTCAAACACGTGTTCGTCGAGGAAATCGAGCACGCCCTGGCCCAGCTGGCGCTCGACGGACTGGGGAATCGCATACGCGACGCCCTTCGCCACGACCGGCAGCAGGTACTGATAGCTGAGCCACAGCGCCAGCACGGTGGCGACCGTGGCCAGCAGGGCGCCGCGCCAGCTTTGCTGCAGCCGCACCACCCAGCCATCGCGGTGGCCCGTGTCATGCAGCATGTCGTTGAAGGCCGCCTGGTCGGCGATCTCCAGATAGGCGCCGTCGGGAAAGCTGACCTTGCGCACGGCATGGCTGCTGCGTTCGGACACGTGCAGCTCGCCCAGCGGGGAGCTGCGCTCGATATCGCCGGCCAGCACGGCCATGCCATCGCGCACGCTGAGCGTGACGTGGTACAGGCGCGAGGTCTGGCCGTCGAAATAGCGCGCGGGCACGGGAGCCGCGCCCGGCGCTTGATTGTCGAGCGTCATGCTACAGCGACAGGTCGAAGTCCAGCAGGTCGACCATGCCTTCGCCCGTGGCCGACACTTGCTCGCCGGTGGCGGCGACAAAGGCGTCGAGGCTGCCATGCACCAGCATCGAGGTCGCTTCCAGGCGGTACTTCAGCCAGCGCACGTGGGCGAATGGCGAAAACAGGCCCAAGGTGACGACGATGCCCAGCAGGTTGGTCAGCATGATGAAGGTGGTGCGGCCCCACGTCAGCTGCGACTGGAACTGGTGCTGCTGCAGGCGCGTATGGTTCCAGATCAGGTTCTGGATCATGGTCAGGAACAGCGGCAGCACGATAAAGGCCCAGGCATACAAGGCGGCCACGGCGCCGAAGATGCTGCCGGCCTTGGTGACATCGTTGGCATTGGTGGCAAACGTGGCGAAGACGCTGGCGAAGACGACAAAGATCAGGACCAGGAAACCGGCCAGCAGCAGGGCGAAGAACAGCAGGTACGTCTTGTAGAAGCTGCCGACCGAGGCGTCGAAGCTGAAGTTGCTGCTGCCGAAGCGGCTTTGCGTGTGCTGGAAGCGCTTCAGGCGCTGGTGCAGGAACGGCGTCATCAGGCCAGCCGTGAAGGTGTTCAGGATGGGCAGCCACAGGAAGTATTTGTAGGCTTCTTTGGCGCTGCCGTCAAAGCCGAAGCGGATGCCGCGGTAGCTGGTGTTGTACAGCTTGAATTGCAGGCTTTTCCACACCAGCCATGGCAGCACGGCCATCATCAGCACGAGCATGATCAGGCCGATGATGGGCGAGATCTGGAAGGCGATGTTGTAGCCGCCGATCAGTACGACGGCCGCGATGCGGCCCTTCAGGATGGCGACGGCATTGCCGTGGTATTCGAAGCTGCTGCCAGCCAGGTGGGTGCTGGAATAGAAATAGCGGTTGCGGCGCACCTTGGCCCAGGCGGAATAAATGCCCAGGGTGACGATGCTCAGCAGCAGGTTGACGATCCAGATGCGGAAGTATTCGCTGCCCGTGGCGCTGAAGGTGATGGCTTCGCGCTTGGGCGTGGTGTTGTTGGTGTCGAAATCCACAGGGGGTTTCCTTACTTATTGGAAACAAAACAAGATAAGGGAAGATTGAAAAGTTATCAATTGAAAATACTGTTTTTCGCAATTTTTTTTGCAGATTCCCTTGCGCCGCCCCGATCCGGCCGTCCCGGCTATACTGGAACTCAACCATCGCTTAACGGGAAAACCATGATCGTCGTCCATCATCTGAACAATTCGCGCTCGCAGCGCGTGCTCTGGCTGCTCGAAGAACTGGGCCTCGATTACGAGGTCAAGCGCTACCAGCGCGACCCGAAAACCATGCTGGCGCCCGCCTCGCTGAAGGCCGTCCATCCGCTGGGCAAGTCGCCCGTGATCACCGATGGCGCCAACACCATCGCCGAATCGGGCGCCATCATCGAGTATCTGGTCGAGCGCTACGGCAATGGCCGCTTGATCCCGGCGGCCGGCACGCCGGAGAAGCTGCGCTGGACCTACTGGCTGCATTTCGCGGAAGGCTCGGCCATGCCGCCGCTGCTGATGAAGCTGGTGTTCGACAAGGTCGAATCGTCGCCGATGCCGTTTTTCGTCAAGCCAATCGCGCGCGGCATCGCCAGCAAGGTCAAGAACAGCTTTATCCTGCCCAATATCAACAGCCAGCTGGCCTACATGGAAGCGGAACTGGAGAACAGCAAATGGTTTGCCGGCAATGAATTCACGGCGGCCGACATCCAGATGAGCTTTCCACTGGAAGCGGCGGCCATGCGCGGCGGACTCGACGAGCGCCTGCCGAAGCTGACGGCGTTCCTGCAGCGCATTCATGCGCGGCCAGCCTATCAGCGGGCGCTCGAACGTGGCGGGCCCTACGATTTCGCCAAGTGAGAACGCCTAACCAAACCTACTGCGCGTCGCGACTTGCGGCCTGCGATGCTCACCGTACTTGAGTACGGTTGCGCTTCTTAGCCACAATTCACTTCCGCTCGCTACGGTTTTGTTAGGCGTTGTTACGCCGCGTAAAACCTGCCAAGCGGAATTCGCGGGGAATAGTGCTTGCTCCATACGGTAAAATGATCGATTCAACCAGTATCCATTTACCGCATGGCCAGACTCCTCGCTATCGACGGCTTGAATATCGTACGCCGCGTCTACGAAGCCAGTCCTGAACCCGATTCCGACCTGAAGGCGGAGATCGCGCTGCGCCATGCGCTGTCGTCGTTCCGCACGCTCATCAACGACCACGAGCCGACGCACATCCTGCCGGCCTTCGACTTTGGCGGCCCGACCTGGCGCCACGCCCTGTATGCCGGTTACCGCGAGGGGCGCCAGCCCATGCCGCAGGTGCTGCGCGACGCCTTGCCTGGCTTCTACGCCACCCTGGCCAGCTTCGGCATGCACGTGGTCAGCATTCCCGAGGTCGAGGCCGACGACGTGATCGGCACGGCCGTCATGCGCTGGCTGCACGAGGGGCGCGGCGCGGCCGTCATCGCCACCACCGACAAGGATTTGCATGGCCTGATCGCCCATGGCGCCCTGGTGTGGGACCACTTCAAGGGCGTCTGGCACGACCACGCCTGGGTCGAGAAAAAGTTCGGCGTGCCGCCGGAACTGCTGCCCGACCTGCTGGCACTGATGGGCGACGTCACCGACAGCATCCCCGGCGTATCGAAGATCGGCCTGAAGACGGGCGCAAAACTGTTGCGCGCCTACGGCAATATCGACGCCGTGATGGCCGGCGCGGGCATTTTGCCCGGTGCGCTCGGTGAAAGCCTGCGAAAAGAGCGGGAAATACTGTATCTTTCAAGAAAGTTAGTTGCGCTCAAGACGGATGTCACGTTGGGCGTCACCTGGAACAAGCTGGTGTGGGAAAAGTAGAGCGCCCAAAAAAAGCTCATGGCGTTGTTGCCTTGCCTCGTCGTACATTCGTACTGCCTTCGGCAACGCGCCTAGCCCTGAGCATTTTGATGGGCGCTCTCTGAGTGGAACTCGCAATAAAAAATCAAGCAAGGGAAGTAAATCATGATGTTAAAGACAGTCCTGATCGATAGCAGCGCCGTGGCGCGCGGCCTGCTGAACACGGTCCTGACCGATGGCGGCTACGATGTCTGCGGGCAGACGCATACGAGCGCGCTGGGGCTGGCGCTGCTGGTCAAGCACCATCCGCATTTCGTCTGCATCGCGCGCGAGCAGGTGGAAGACGGGACCAACGTGGTGCAGACCATCCGCGCCCAGTATCCGAAGACGCTCATTTTCATGGTCTCGGGCGGCATCGACGCCACCTCGCTGCAGGCGGCCCTCGCCATGGGCGTGTCGGGCTTCATCGTGAAACCGTTCATGGCCGACACGGTCCTGAAAACCGTGCGCAATACGGTGATCGCCATGGTGCGCAAGCAGCAGGCTTTGGCCGCCGCCGCGCAAGGCAATAGTTAGACGCCAGCCAGGCCCGTCGCGCTGGCGATGATGCCGCCGCCGAGGCACACGTCGCCGTCGTACAGCACGGCCGACTGGCCAGGCGTGACGGCCCATTGCGCCTGGTCGAAGGCCAGGCCGAAGTGTTCATTCCCATCCGGCAGCAGCTGGCAAGCCACGTCGGCCTGGCGGTAGCGCGTCTTGGCGCTCAAGGCGCCCGCTTGCGGCGCCACACCGGCTACCCAGCTGGCCTGGTCTGCCGTCAAGGCCGGCGACAGCAGCCACGGGTGGTCATGACCCTGCACCACCCACAGGGTGTTGTTGGCGATATCCTTGCGCGCCACATACCAGGCGTCGCTGCTGCCGTCCGCGTTCTGGTACGACTTCACGCCGCCGATGCCGATGCCCTTGCGCTGGCCCAGGGTATAAAAACTCAGTCCCACATGTTCGCCCACGGTCTTGCCGTCGGCCGTTTTCATCGGGCCCGGCTTGTACGACAGGTAGCGGTTCAAGAATTCGCGGAACGGGCGCTCGCCGATGAAACAGATGCCCGTCGAATCCTTCTTCTGCGCGTTCGGCAGCGCCAGTTTTTCAGCGATCTTGCGTACTTCCGTTTTCGGGATTTCACCGAGCGGAAACAGGGTTTTCGACAACTGCGCCTGGTTCAGCCGGTGCAGGAAGTAGCTCTGGTCCTTGCTGGCGTCGACGGCTTTCAGCAGTTCATAACGGCCTGCGTCGGTCGGCGCCTGGCGCACGCGCGCATAGTGGCCGGTGGCGATCAGGTCGGCGCCCAGGGTCATGGCGTGGTCAAGGAAGGCCTTGAATTTGATTTCGGCGTTGCACAGCACGTCCGGGTTCGGCGTGCGGCCGGCCTGGTATTCGCGCAGAAAATCGGCGAACACGCGGTCCTTGTATTCGGAGGCGAAATTGACGGCTTCGATATCGACGCCGATGACGTCGGCCACGCTGGCCGCGTCGATCCAGTCCTGGCGCGTGGAGCAGTATTCCGAATCGTCGTCATCTTCCCAGTTTTTCATGAACAGGCCGATGACTTCATAGCCTTGTTCCTTCAGCATCCATGCCGCGACCGAGGAATCGACCCCGCCCGACATGCCGATAACGACTTTCTTCTTGCTCATCTTGCTTTCCAGTGTACTTTAGATAATGTTGCTATGCGCTATTGAAAACGGACGCATGCGTGTGCAGCAGGGCCAGCGGCGCGCGCCTGCCAGCCAGGTATTCGTCCACGCACTGCAGCACCAGCGGGCTGCGGTGGCGCTCCTGGCACGCGGCCAGCTCGTCGCGCGTCATCCACAAGGTGCGGATGATGCCTTCGTCCAGCGGGCGGTCATGCTCGGCGCCGGCCGTGCCGCAAAAGGTGAAGCGCAGATAGGTCACGTCCTCGCCCGTGCGCAAGGACTGATAGCGCGACATGTACATGCCGACCAGTGCCGTGGGGATGAAATCGTAAGCCGCTTCTTCCAGCGTTTCGCGGATCACCGCCTGCTCCAGCGACTCGAACGGGTCGAGGTGGCCGGCCGGCTGGTTGATCTTGATGCCTTCGCTGGTCTCTTCTTCAATCAGTAAAAACAGGCCGTCGCGTTCGACGATGGCGGCAACGGTGACAGAGGGTTTCCAGATTCTCGGCATGATTCCATCCTTGAAAGAGCCGACATTTTATCTTGTTCTGCGCGCGCGGTTTGAAGCCGGCCTTTTGTTGCGCGGACATATTGATAAATGACAACGTTTTAGCAAATAGCGGTGGGAGGTACTTACGTCTTTCCCGGGGAGCGCACTAGCATGGGGGCTTAGTCGGCAAGAGGGTAGCAAGCGCCCGCTAATATAGGCTTTCCCTGTGGTCAAAACAAGCGCGTACGCGTGCTCGACTGTGGTGAGATTGACACACCTTTCCCACAATATGGTCGCCATACCGCATGGCGGAACAAGGATTGGTATTACGGGTAAATTAGTGTCGTACGACTAAAAGTTGCTGCTTCACAAACGTTTAACGCGCTGCTTTCCGTGTTAGATTCTAGTCAGTTTATCAATTAGCGGAGGCATCATGAGGATAGGCATACCGGCCGAAACACGGCCTGGTGAAACGCGGGTGGCGGCAACGCCCGAGACAGTCAAGAAGCTGGCAGCCAAGCATCAAGTCGTCGTGCAGTCGGGAGCGGGCCTGCAAGCCTCGATTCCCGACGACGCCTATGCCGCCGCCGGCGCGCAGATCGGCACGGCCCAGGAAGCCTATGGCTGCGCCATCGTGCTCAAGGTGCGCGCGCCCGATGCCGATGAACGGGCCCTGATGGCCAGCGGCACGGTGCTGATCGGCATGTTGAACCCGTTTGACGCCGACAATATCGCCGCCATGGCCACGGCCGGCCTGTCCGCCTTCGCCCTGGAAGCCGTGCCGCGCATTACGCGCGCGCAGTCGATGGACGTGCTGTCCTCGCAGGCGAACATCGCCGGCTACAAGGCCGTGCTGGTGGCCGCGAATACCTATCAGCGCTTCATGCCGATGCTGATGACGGCGGCCGGCACCGTCAAGGCGGCCCGCGTGCTGATCATGGGCGTGGGCGTGGCAGGACTGCAGGCGATCGCCACGGCCAAGCGCCTGGGCGCCGTCATCGAAGCGTCCGACGTGCGCCCGCCCGTCAAGGAACAAGTGGAGTCCCTGGGCGCCAAATTCCTCGACGTGCCTTTCCTCACCGATGAAGAAAAAGAGATCGCCAAGGGTTCGGGCGGCTATGCGCGCGCCATGCCGGCCGACTGGATGCGCCGCCAGGCCGAACTCGTGCACGAACGGGCGAAACTGGCCGACATCATCATCACCACCGCGCTGATTCCCGGCCGCGCCGCGCCCGTGCTGATCTCCGAAGAAACGGTGAAAGCCATGAAACCGGGCTCCGTCATCGTTGACCTGGCCGTCGAGCAGGGCGGCAATTGCCCGCTGTCGGAACTGGGCAAGACCGTGGTCAAGCACGGCGTCCACATCGTGGGCGAGCCGAACCTGGCCACCCTGGTGGCGGCCGACGCTTCGGCCCTGTATGCGCGCAACGTGCTGGACTTCTTGAAGCTCATCATCGACAAGGACGATCAATTGCTGATCGACCGCGAGGATGAAATCATCAAGGCCAGCCTGGTTTGCGCAGGCAATGACATCCTCAGAAAATAACGCGGCGCCGGAGAGAACAACATCATGGAAATCAGTCACACCATCACCAACCTGATCATCTTCGTGCTGGCCATTTATGTCGGCTACCACGTCGTCTGGACCGTCACGCCGGCGCTGCATACGCCGCTGATGGCCGTCACCAATGCCATTTCCGCCATCATCATCGTCGGCGCCATGCTGGCGGCCGGCCTGACCGATGGCCCGCTGGCGCAAGTGGCCGGCACCCTGGCCGTCGCGCTGGCCGCCGTCAACGTGTTCGGCGGCTTCCTCGTCACGCAGCGCATGCTCGAGATGTTCCGTAAAAAAGAACCGAAGGCCAAGCAAGGAGCAAAAGAATGAGTCACGCCATGAGCTTCGTCACCATGAACCTGGTGACGATGATGTACCTGATCGCCTCGGTGTGCTTCATCCAGGCCCTGAAAGGCCTGTCGTCGCCATCGACGGCGCGCCGCGGCAATGCCTTTGGCATGAGCGGCATGGCCATTGCCGCCGTCACCACCGTGGCGCTGATCCTGAAACTGAAGGAGCAGCAAACGGGCGGCATGGGCCTGACCCTCGTCATCATCGGCATCGTCACGGGCGGCGCCATCGGCGCCTACCTGGCGAAAACCGTGGAAATGACGAAGATGCCGGAACTGGTGGCGGCCATGCACTCGCTGATCGGCCTGGCCGCAGTGTGCATCGCCGTGGCGGCCGTGTCGGAGCCGTGGGCCTTCAATATCGCCAAGCACGGCGAGGCGCTGCCCATCGGTAACCGCTTCGAACTGTTCATCGGCACCTTTGTCGGCGCCATCACGTTCTCCGGTTCCGTGATCGCCTTCGGCAAGCTGTCGGGCAAATACAAGTTCCGCCTGTTCCAGGGCGCGCCCGTCAGCTTCAAGGGCCAGCACATGCTCAACCTCGTGCTGGCGCTGGTGATGGTGGGCCTGGGCCTGGCGTTCTGCTTCGCCGATGGCGTCGAACCGGCGTGGACGCCGTTCATCGTCATGACCCTGATCGCCTTTGCGCTGGGCGTGCTGATCATCATCCCCATCGGCGGCGCCGACATGCCGGTGGTGGTGTCGATGCTCAACAGCTACTCGGGCTGGGCTGCGGCCGGCATCGGTTTTTCGCTGAATAACTCGATGCTGATCATCGCCGGTTCGCTCGTGGGATCGTCTGGCGCGATCCTGTCGTACATCATGTGCAAGGCGATGAACCGCTCGTTCTTCAACGTGATCCTCGGCGGCTTCGGCGGCGATGCGCCGGCGGCCGGTGTGGCAGGTGCGCAGGAACAGCGTCCCGTGAAATCGGGTTCGGCCGACGATGCCGCCTTCATCATGAGCAATGCGGAAACCGTCATCATCGTGCCCGGCTACGGCCTGGCCGTGGCGCGCGCGCAGCACTCGCTGAAGGAACTGGTGGAAAAACTCACGCACAAGGGCATCACCGTCAAGTATGCGATCCACCCGGTGGCGGGGCGCATGCCGGGCCACATGAACGTGCTGCTGGCCGAGGCGGAAGTACCATACGACCAGGTCTTCGAGATGGAAGACATCAACGGCGAATTCGGCCAGACGGACGTGGTGCTGGTGCTGGGCGCGAACGACGTCGTCAACCCGGCGGCGAAGGACCCGAAATCGCCGATCGCCGGCATGCCGATCCTGGAAGCGTATAAAGCCAAGAGCATCATCGTCAACAAGCGCTCGATGGCGTCCGGCTATGCGGGCCTGGACAACGACCTGTTCTACCAGCCGAACACGATGATGGTGTTTGGCGACGCCAAGAAGGTGATCGAGGATATGCTCAAAGCCGTCGAATAAGCACGGCTTGCAGCGACCGGACGGCCCGCCTTGCGCGGGCCGTTTTTATTGGGCCGCCACTACCTTGTTGCGGCCCTGGTGCTTGGCCGCATACAGAGCCTTGTCGGCATCGGACATGGCCGCATCCAGCGTGGCGCCGGCCGTCAGGGAGGCCACGCCGATGCTGATGGTCACCTGCAGTTCGCCGCCATCGGGCAACGGCGTGATGGCGGCGGCCACGGCGGCGCGGATGCGTTCGGCCACCCTATGCGCCTGCTGCAGGCTGGCGTCGGGAAACAGCAGGCCGAATTCCTCGCCACCGAGGCGCGCCGCCACGTCGGTGATGCGTCCCGTGTCGCGCAGCGCCTGCGCCACCGTGCGCAGTACGGCGTCGCCCACGGCATGGCCGTAGCGGTCGTTGATCTTCTTGAAATGGTCGAGGTCGGCCACGCCCACGGTCAAGGCGGCGCCGCTGCGCGCCGCGCGCGCCATCGCCTGCTCGGCTTGCGCTTCATACGCGCGCCGGTTCGGCAGCGACGTTAGCGCATCGTGCAGCGCCTGCTGTTCCAGCTGCGCCAGCAGGCTGGCGTTTTTGGCCGCCAGTTCGCGCCGTTCGCGCACATCGAGCAAGAAGGCGCCGAAATAGCGGATGCCGTCGACCACGCCCAGGTCCATCGCCTTCATTTCGATGGGGATCATCTGCGTGTCGCGGTGGCGGATGGCGAATTCGCGTATCTTGCCCAGCACGCTGGACGTGCGCGAGCTGCGGATGTAATTGATCACGTGATTGTCGTGCTGCGCGCCGACGGCGTCGGGTAGCAGGCCGTTCAAGGTCTGGCCCAGCAATTCCCCGCTCGCATAGCCCGACAATGCCTGCATGGCGCCATTGATATAGCGGATGCGGCAATGCTCGTCGATGATGATGACGGCGTCGAGGGCGTCTTCCAGCAGGCGGGAAAAGAGCACTTCGGGAAGAGCGGCAGGCGGTGCTGCGGGCAATACATCTGTCATGGAACGGTCGCCAAAAGCCAGGTGACAGCCATTGTCGCATCCGCGGGCCGTTTATTCCATGCCGGATATGTTCCCTGTTTCTTTTTCGCCCCAGCTCTTTCCTTATTGTTAAGCCTTATCGGCGGCCGTACATCATCAGCCCAGCCAGTGCCTTGCGTGCAGGGGAAAATACGTCCAGCAAACCCAGCGACAGGCCCAGCAAGCCTTGCGTGGGGGCGCTGCCCGTGAAGATGCGCGCCATGGTGTCGGTGACGCGCACGGTCAGCCCCCGGTCGGTCTGGCGCAGGCTGGCGTAGCGTTCCAGCCCGGCCGGACTGCCGTCCTGCGCCAGCACGCGGGCCAGCACGGCGGCGTCGCGCAAGCCCAGGTTCAAGCCCTGTCCCGCCACCGGGTGCAGGGTTTGCGCCGCATTGCCGATGGCGACCGTGCGCGCTGTGCCGTTCGCCTGCGCGTTCAGGCCCAGCGGATAGGCCAAGCGTGGCGTCGTATGCGTAAAGCGTCCCAGGCGGCTGCCGAAGGCGGCGCCCAGGCGGGCCAGGAAGGCAGCGTCGTCCAGCGCCAGCAATTGCTCGGCGCGCGTGGGCGGCACGCACCATACGAGCGCGTAGCCGTCGTCCTGCGGCAGCAGGGCCAGCGGGCCTTCGTCGGTGAAGCGCTCATACGCGCGGTGCGCGATGGGAGCACTTGTGCGCACATGGGCGATGATGGCGCTCTGGCCATAGTCGCGGCTGACGGTCCGTTCCGGCTGCTGGCCGAACAGGCCACCCTCGGCTTGCACCAGCAGGCTGGCGCGCAAGCTCGACGCGGCACCGGCCTGGTCGATCTGCACGCTGACGCCATCGCCATCCTCCACGCTGCCTGTCATCAGCGCCGGGCGCAGGCTGGCCACGCCCAGGCGCTCGCATACGTCGGCCAGCGAACTGACGACGGCGCCGTAACGGGCCACATAACCGAGCGCTTCGACGCCATGTTCGCTGCGGTCCATCAGGCTGCGCCCGAACTGGCCGCGGCGCGAGACGTGGATTTGATGGATCGGTGTCGCTTCCACGGGCCAGGCGCCCGCTTCCTCGAGAATCTGGCGGCTGCCGTGCGACAGGGCGATGGTGCGCGGATCGCGCCTCGCTTGTTCGATGGATTTGGCGTCGAGCAGGACGATGCCGGCGGCGCGGCTGCCGCGCTGTACCAGCAGGGCGGCCAGCGCCATGCCGACGGGGCCGGCGCCGCAGATGGCGAGATCGAAAGTGGGCGGTGTATGCATGCGGCGGCGTTAATCCTGTGACATCAGTTGTTCGATTTCAGCGACGCTCTTGGGCGCCGTGCTGAAGACTTCATGGCCTTGCGGCGTGACCAGCACATCGTCTTCGATGCGGATGCCCGTATGCCAGAACTGCTCCGGCACGCCCGCGCCGGGGCGCACATAGATGCCCGGTTCCACCGTCAGCACCATGCCCGCTTCGAGCGCGCGCCACGGCTTGCCGGGGGTATCCGTGTCGCGGTAGGCGCCCACGTCGTGCACGTCCATGCCCAGCCAGTGGCTGGTGCCGTGCATGTAGAAGGGCATATAGCTCTTGTCGGCGATGACGTCCTGCACACCGCCGCTTTTTTGCCGGTCCAGCAAACCGAGGTCCAGCATGCCCTGCGCCAGCACCTGCACGGCCGCTTCGTGGATGGCGCTGTGCGGCAAGCCGGGGCGCACCATGTCCAGCGACGCTTGCTGCGCGGCCAGCACCAGTTCATACAGCGCCCGCTGCGGGCCGCTGAAACGGCCGTTGACGGGCCAGGTACGCGTGATGTCCGAGGCGTAGCCATCGAGTTCGCAGCCGGCGTCGATCAATACCAGCTCGCCGTCTTGCAGGACCGCGTTATTGGCGCTGTAGTGCAGGATGCAGGCGTTGCCGCCGCCGGCCACGATGGAGGAATACGCGGGGAACTGCGCGCCGCTGCGCCGGAATTCGTACAGCAGCTCCGCTTCGAGCGCATATTCGTGCATGCCGGGACGCGTGGCGCGCATGGCGCGCACGTGGGCGGCGCTGGAAATGGCGGCCGCGCGGCGCATCAGGTTTTGTTCTTCCGTGTCTTTCAGCAGGCGCATGGCGTCGAGCATGCCATGGATGTCATGCGCGATGGCGGGCGCCGTGACGCCGCTGCGGGCCTTTTGCCGCACATTGTTTCGCCACACCTTGACCTGTGCATCGAGGCTGCCGCCCAGCGCATGGTAGATGGCGGGGGCGTCGGCCAGCAGGCGTGTCATTTCCACGTCGAGTTCCTCGATGGGGAAGGCGCTGTCAAAACCGAAGCTGGCGCGGGCCGCTTCGGGGCCGTGGCGGAAACCGTCCCAGATTTCGCGCTCCGTGTTCTTGGCGCGGCAAAACAGGATGGCGCGCGCGGGCGCCGTGGCGCTGGCGGCCACCAGGGCCACGGCGCTGTCGGGTTCCGTGAAACCGCTCAGGTAATAGAAATAGCTGTCGTGGCGATATGGATAATCGCAATCGCTGTTGCGCGGCACTTCGGGCGCCGTGGCGAGGATGGCCACGCTGCCCGGCAGCATCTGCGCCAGCAGCGCCGCGCGCCGTGCCGCGTAATTGGCCATCATGCCGCAGGCGCCTTCGCTGCCACGCCATTGAGCGTGTCGAGCTGTGCCGGCGTACCCACATTGGTCCACTCGCCGGTATAGACTTCACCGCCCACGCGGCCCTGGTCCGCATACCGGCGCAGCAAATCTCCGAGTTTGGCGTGGCTGCCGGGCGTGATGCCGTCGAACATTTCAGGACGGTACACGCCGATATTGGCGAAGGTCCACCTGGTGTCGTCCGTATTGTTGATCGCGAACAAGGTCAGGCCGAAGTCGCCCTTCGGGTGGAAGTCGGGATTGGGCACCAGATAGGCCCAGGCGATATCGCGCTGGTCGGCCGGGTACGGCGTGCCCAGCACATCCTTGTCGGCCAGCACGTCGAGCACCTGCTTGAAATCGAAATACGGGCAATAGATGTCGCCGGAAATGGCGAGGAACGGTTCCTCGCCCAGCAAGTGGCGCGCTTGCGCGATGCCGCCCGCCGTTTCCAGCGGCGTGGTCTCGGGCGAATACGCGATGCGCGCGCCGTACGCGCTGCCGTCGCCCACGGTTTCCTCGATCAGATGGCCCAGGTGCGAATGGTTGATGACGATGTCCGTGATGCCGGCGCGCACCAGGTTCAGCACATGCCAGACGATCAGCGGACGGCCGCGCACTTTCAGCAGCGGTTTGGGACAGGTATCGGTAAGCGGACGCATCCGTTCACCGCGGCCTGCGGCAAAGATCATGGCTTTCATGGAATACTCGTTTTCTGATTCATTGTAAATTGCTCTGAAGTGATCAGAAGGTGTAACCGACTTGCGGCGTTTTGTTCTCGAGGGCGTCCAGCAAACGCACCAGCGGCTTGAGTTCCGTATAGCGGTTGGCTGTCTTGCGCACGTAATCGAGCACGGTTGGCAGGTCGCCCATGTACAGATCCTTGCCGTCGCGGTAATTCAGGCGTGCGAACAGGCCGAGGATTTTCAGGTGGCGCTGCAGTGCCGTGAATTCGAAATCGCGGTAGAAGGCGTCGATGTCCGGATTGACTGGCAAGCCCAGCTGTTTGGCGCGCTGCCAGTAGCGGATCACCCAGTCGAGCACCAGTTCCTCATCCCACTGGATATACGCGTCGCGCAGCAGCGAGGCGATGTCGTAGGTGACGGGGCCAAAGACGGCGTCCTGGAAATCGAGGATGCCGGGATTCGGGATGGAACCATCGTTGATGTGCATCAGATTGCGCGAATGGTAGTCGCGGTGCATGAATACTTGCTGCTGCGACAAGATGTTCGCCGTGATGGCTTCGAATACCTTGTCCAGCTGGGTTTGTTGCACATCCGTCAAGGTGGCGCCCAGGTGCTTGCCGATAAACCATTCCGGGAACAGATTCATTTCGCGCAGGATGAAGGCACGGTCGAATTCGGGCAAGACGTCGGGCTGGCTGGCCAGCTGGATTTTCATCAACGATTCCAGCGCTTCGGCGTACAGCACGCTTGCGTTGTCGTGGTTCAGGGCGTCGAGATACGTGGTCGTGCCCAGGTCGGAGAGCAGCAGGAAGCCCTGCTCCAGGTCTTGCGCGATGATCTCGGGCACGGACACGCCGGCGCCTTTCAGCAAGCCGGCCACCTTGACAAAGGCGGGCACGTTTTCGCGCTCGGGCGGCGCATCCATGGCGATCAGTGTACTTCCTGGCAATGTTGTGTTGCCTGGCAGCACATCGAGACGGTAGTAGCGGCGGAAGCTGGCATCGCTGGAAGCGGGGCGGGCGGATTCGGGCGCGACGAGGTTAAGCGAGGTCAACCAGGCTTTCAACAGGGTCAGGCGAGCGTCGGCGGAGGCCGGCGCGGCGGAGGAATTGGGGGAGAATGACATTAAGCGGCCTGTGGAATCGGGTTGATGGTGCAGATTCCCATATAATAAGGGATTCAAATCAAAAAATCGCCTGTCAATGGTGCTTGCCCCTTCCAATTCATGAGCTGGTTTTCGGCCTCCCCCCCTTCGCAGCGCTGGGCTTTCGCCATCAGCGCGCTCGTCGCCGCCACGACGGTGCCTGTCCACGCCCAGAAAGCACCGCGTCCCGTGCATGTGGAAGATCCCGACGCGCCCACCGTCATGACGGCGAACAGCATGAACGGACGACCGGAAAGAGAGATCAATCTCGACCAGAATGTCGTGATTGAGCGCGGAAAAACCACAAAAATGACGGCCGATACAGCTTGTTACAAACAAGTTGAAGATCAGTTCGACGCCGAGGGCCATATCAAGATGTGGCGTTTCGGCGATTACTACACGGGCGACGTCCTGAAGCTGAACATGGAGACCGGCAAGGGTTTCCTGCTCAACCCGACCTATCGCTTCGAAGTGGGCGGCGGCCAGGGCAAGGCCGAGCGCGTCGACTTCATCAATCCAGACGAAGCCACTGTGATCGACGGCACGTACAGTACCTGCGAAGGGCCGAATCCGGACTGGTACCTGAAATCGAGCACCTTGAATCTCGATACGGGCCGCGACGTGGGCACCGGCAGCAAGACCATCATCTATTTCAAGGACGTGCCGATCCTGGGCACGCCGGGCATTTCGTTTTCGCTGTCGGGTGCGCGCCGCTCGGGCTGGCTGGCGCCCACGCCGGGCTTTGCCTCGAAGAACGGCTTCGAGCTGCTGATGCCGTATTACGTGAACATCGCGCCGAACCGCGACCTGACCCTGTTCCCGCGCTACATCCAGCGGCGCGGCATCCAGCTCGGTGCGACGGGCCGCTACATGGGCGAGACGGATGCCGGCTTGTACGGTGGTGAAACGTCGTTTGAGTTCTTGCCTAACGACAAGCAAACCAAGACCAACCGCTACATGATCAAGTCCAAGCATGAGCAGGCGCTGGCCAAGGGCTGGACTTACAGCTGGGATCTGCGCGAGGCGTCCGATAATAATTACCCGAACGATTTCTCGAAAACCGTCGCCTCCGCCACCGAGCGCCAGTTGCTGCGCGAATTGCGCACCGATTACCGCACCGAGGACTGGAGCCTGACGGCGCGCGTGCAGAATTACCAGGTGCTGCAGGATCCCGATCCCAATGTGGTCGTGCCACGCCCGTATGACCGCTTGCCGGCGGTGAACTTCCACGCAGGCAAATACGACGTCTGGGGCGGTTTCGACTGGACCTTCGACGCGGAAGCGACGCGCTTCGCGCATCCGACCCTGGTGCAAGGCTCGCGCCTCGTGGCCGTGCCGCAGGTGAGTTTTCCCATCATGCGCCCTGGCTATTTCATCACGCCCAAGCTGATGCTCAATGCCAGCGCGTATCAGCTCGACAATGACGCACGGACCAAGGCGCTGTTTAAGGACACCTCGTTTACGCGCGCCGTGCCGACCTTCTCGGTCGACAGCGGCCTGGTGTTTGAGCGCGACACGAATCTGTTCGGCGCCAAGGGTGGCACGCAAACCCTGGAGCCGCGCCTGTTCTACGTCTACACGCCGTACCGCGACCAGTCGCAGTTCCCGAACTTCGATACGGCCGATGGCACGTTCAACCTGACGCAGATCTTCACGGAAAACCGTTTTGTCGGCAGCGACCGCATCGGCGACGCCAACCAGGTCACGGCCGCCGTCGTCTCGCGCTTCCTGCAATCGGATGGCACGGAGCGCATGCGCCTGACTTTCGGCCAGCGTTTCTATTTTGCCGACCAGCGTGTACAGCTCAATTCGACGACGCCCGTCAACCAGTCGCGTTCGGATATCCTGCTGGCCGCGACGGGCCGCGTGTCCGAGACTTGGACCGCCGATAGCCTGTTGCAGTACAATCCCAGCGATCGCCGCCTGATGAGCTACAACTACACCTTGCAATATCAGCCAGGGCCGAAGAAGGTATTGAATTTCAGTAACCGTTTTCAGCGTGACGTCCTGCGCAATGCGGAAGTGTCGACGCAATGGCCGTTGACGGACCGGCTGTATGGCGTCGGCCGCATCAGTTACTCCATCAAGGATCGCAGCATGCTGGAAAGCCTGGTCGGCCTGGAATACAAGGGCGACTGCTGGGTGTTCCGCATGGGCGCGCAGCGTTTCGTGACGACGACCAAGACTGTCTCGACGCCGATCTTCTTCCAGCTGGAATTGACGGGCTTGTCGAATGGCCTGGGCCTGGGTGCGAATGGCCTGGAAACTTTTACAAAAACCATCCCTGGTTACCAGACATTGAGCCAGCCACTCCGTTAAGATAGGCTCCGTTGCCGCCGCCGGTGTTCCCGGCGCTGGCACAAACCGGTTTTTTTATTCACCTGAACTCATGAGCGCTCTACACATTATGCGTAATGCCAGTATGCACCAACTCAAAATTGCAACGGTTTTGTTGTGCGCCATTTCCGGCGCCACGACCAGTAGTGTCTGGGCGCAACAGGCTGCGCCAGCTCCTGCGGCCAAGCCCGCTGCTGCTGCCCCAGCGCCGGTCAAGGGATTCACTCCCCCCGCGTCGAGCAGTGGCCAGACCATCGATTCCATCGCCGTCGTCGTCAATGACGATGTGATTACGCGCAATGAAGTGGCGGCCCGTATCAAGAGCGTGGAGCAGCGCATGAAGGCGCAGAACGTGCCCTTGCCGGATCCTGCCGACCTGCGTCGTCAACTGCTCGAGCGCATGATTGTCGAGCGTGCACAAATGCAGCTGGCCAAGGAAATGGGCGTCCGCGTGGATGACCTGACCTTGGACCGCGCGATTGGCCGTATTGCTGAACAGCAAAAGATGACGGTGCAAGAGCTGCGCAACCAGATGGAAAAAGAAGGCACGCCGTTTGCGACCTTCCGCGAAGAAATCCGCGATGAAATCATCATGCAGCGCCTGCGCGAGCACGAAGTCGACGCGAAGATCCAGATTTCCGATTCCGAAGTGGATAACTTCCTGGAAGCGGAAAAGGCGGCCGCCAGCGAACAGGTGGAGCTGAACCTGGCGCAAATTCTCGTGCGCATTCCGGAAAACTCGAGCCCTGAACAAATCGCCGCGCGCCGCGCGCGCGCCGAAGAAGTCAGCCGCCAGCTGCGCACGGGCGCCGATTTCGCCAAGATGGCCGCCAGCTATTCCGACGCCAGCGATGCGCTGAGCGGCGGCGATATCGGCTGGCGCAATAGCGACCGCCTGCCGCCCCTGTTCACGGAGCAATTGCTGAAATTGAAGCCGGGCCAGATCACGCCTATCATCAAGAGCAACACGGGCTTCCATATCCTGAAACTGGTGGACCGCCGCAGCGCTGCCGAGGCGCAAGCCGTCGCCGCCGTGCAGCAGACGCATGCCCGCCACATCCTGCTGAAAGTGACGCCGACCCTGTCGGCGGCCGAAGCCAAGCGTAAATTGCTTGAGCTGAAAGAGCGTCTCGACAACAAGGCTGCCAAGTTCGAAGACCTGGCCCGTTTGTTCTCGAACGACGGCTCCGCGGCCAAGGGCGGCGACCTGGGCTGGCTGTATCCAGGCGACACCGTACCGGAATTCGAAACGGCGATGAATGCGCTGAAACCGGGCGAGGTGAGCGAACCGATCGAATCGAGCTTTGGCTTCCACCTGATCGAAGTGCTGGAACGCAAGAGCGATGACGTCTCGAAAGAGAAGCAGCGCGCTGCCGCACGCAACGCCTTGCGCGAACGCAAGCTGGAAGAAGCGACGGAAAACTGGGCGCGCGAAGTGCGCGACCGTGCCTACGTCGAATTCCGCGCGGACGACCAGTAATGCTGCTGACTGATTGCGCATGAGTAACTTGCCTGTTGCCCGCCGCCCGGCCATCGCCATTACCTGTGGCGAACCGGCCGGTGTCGGCCCGGAAATTTCGATCCGCGCCGCCTGGGCCATGCGGCAGGAGGTCAACTGCATCCTGCTGGGCGACGCCGCCTTCCTGGCGCTGACGGCCAGCCTGATCGACCCGGAGATCCGTCTGGCGGCGCTGTCGCTGCAAGCCGTGCGCAACAGCGGCTTGCCCCAGTTCGGACCCGGCCGCCTGGCCGTGATCGATATTCCCACCGTGAACAATGTCATTCCCGGCGTGCTGGACAAGGAAAACGGGCGTTCCGTGCTCGCCACCCTGGACGCGGCCGTGGAAGGCATCGAAGCCGGCTGGTTTGGCGCCATGGTCACGGCGCCCTTGCAAAAGAGCACGATCAACGACGCCGGCGTGGCTTTTTCCGGCCATACGGAATACCTGGCAGAAAAAACCGGCACGCCGCAAGTGGTGATGATGCTGGCCGGTGAACCCGGCCATGGCGAACCGACCCTGCGCGTGGCGCTGGCCACCACGCATCTGCCGTTGAAGGACGTGTCCGCTGCCATCACCATGGACAGCCTGGCCGTCACCCTCGATATCCTCCAGTCGGACCTGCAACAGAAATTCGGCATCGCCGCGCCGCGCATTCTCGTCACCGGCCTGAACCCGCACGCGGGCGAGGGCGGCTATCTGGGACGCGAGGAAATCGATGTCATCGCTCCGGCGATTGCGGCGGCGCAAGCGCGCGGCATCGATGCGCGCGGACCGTATCCGGCCGACACCCTGTTCCAGCACAAATACCTGGCCGATGCCGACTGCGTGCTGGCCATGTACCACGACCAGGGTTTGCCCGTGCTGAAATACGCGACCTTCGGGCGCGGCATCAATATCACCCTGGGCTTGCCGTTGATACGCACCTCGGTCGACCATGGCACGGCGCTGGACCTGGCCGCGCAAGGGCTGGGGCTGGCCGACAGCCACAGCATGGAGCAAGCGCTGCAAACGGCGCTCGACATGTTGCGCGCCAGCACCCCGACCAGAGCATAGAGCGTAGGTCGGGTTAGCCGGCACGGCGTAACCCGACACTGTCTGCTCAACCGATTCCGCCGGCCTGTGCCGGCTTTACCGCATTAATAGAAAACACATTATGAAACACGTTGCCCGCAAACGCTTTGGCCAGAACTTCCTGCATGACCGCTTCGTCCTCGACGACATCACGGCCGCCATCGGGCCGCAGCCGGACGATGCCATGGTTGAGATCGGCCCCGGCCTGGGCGCCATGACGGAGCAGCTGCTGCGCCATTTGAAGCAGATGCATGTGGTCGAGCTGGACCGCGACCTGATCGTGCGCCTGGAAAAAACGTTCAATCCGGCCAAGCTGACGATCCATTCGGGCGACGCGCTGAAATTCGATTTCGCGCAAATCCCCGTGCCGGCCGGCCAGAAGCTGCGCATCGTGGGCAACTTGCCGTACAACATTTCCAGCCCGCTGCTGTTCCACCTGGCGGACTTCGCGCCGCTGGTGCAGGACCAGCATTTCATGCTGCAAAAGGAAGTGGTCGAACGCATGGTGGCCGAGCCGGGCAGCAAGGCGTATGGCCGCCTGTCCGTGATGCTGCAGTGGCGCTACAAGATGTCGCTGCTGTTCATCGTGCCGCCGACGGCCTTCGATCCGCCGCCGAAAGTGGAATCGGCCATCGTGCGCATGATCCCCGTGGCCGAGCGTCTGGCGTGCGACCAGGCAACGCTGGAAGCCGTCGTCATGAAGGCCTTCTCGCAGCGCCGCAAGGTGATCCGCAACTGCCTGGCCGGGATGTTTACGGAAGAGCAGATCAAGGCGGCCGGCATCGACCCGACCTTGCGTCCGGAAACCGTGGGCTTGGAGCAATACGTGGCTTTGGCGAACTTGCTGAAGGCACCTGCTTAAGTATTAACTTAAAACCACTGGTCGACCTGCTGCAGGTCTTGCCGCAGCGCTGAAAAACAGTCGTCCACATGGTGGTTGCGGCTGATTTCATTGCGCCGCATCAGGGCGATCTTGCGCTTGCACGTGGGTTGGCGCAGGGGCGCCACGTGCAGGTCCTCGTCGTTGAGGAAGGTCGTGTACAGGCTGGGCATGATGCCCACGGCGATGCCGGCGCGTACCACGCCGTACAGCGATTCGCTGTGGATCATCTGGTACAGGCTCGATGGGCTCAAGCCATGCTGGCGCAGCGCGCTCGAGGCGAACTCCCAGATGCTGCCCTTGGTGAACACGACGATTTCCTGGCCCGCCAGCTGGTCCCAGCGCACTTCCTTGAGCGGCGCCAGCGCATGGCGTCCCGCCGTCACCAGCACCAGCTCGTCTTCGAACAGGCCCACGCTTTCCAGCGACACGGAACCGGGCACTTCGATGCCCACGCAAAAGTCCAGCTGGCCCGAATGCAGCGCGTGCAGCAAGCCATCGTTGGGCATGTCCGACAGGACGATTTCCACTTCATCGCCATGCTGCTCGCAGTAGCGCGCCACCACCACGGCCGTCATCGCCATGGCCGACGGGATGGCGCCGATGCGGATGCGGTGCCGGCCGCTGCCGATGGCGCGCTGGATATCGGCAAAGGTATTGCTCGCCGTATTCAATAAATGCGTGGCGTAGTCGAGCGCCAGCTTGCCTTCGCGCGTCAGTTCCAGCTGGTGGGTTGTGCGGTTAAACAACTTTTTTCCCAGTTGGTTTTCCAGCAGCTTGATCGATGCGCTGAGGGCCGGCTGGGTCACGCACAATTCCTGTGCGGCCTTGCTGAAGCTGTTTACCCGGGCTAGGGTGGCAAACGCTTGCAAATGTCGTAAGGAAATTTTCTTGCTCAGTTCATGCATGGGTTTGCTTATTAGAAAAAGTAATGGATTTATAAAAATAAACAAATTTTCTTATCCTGCAATTTACCATATTCTGGACTGGTCCTTACTTGTCTTGAAGGCAACAATCTTCAGAGAAGCGCTTGCCAGGCGGCGCCGGTACTCGCGGCAGCGCGCCACGCAAGGGATGCATCAATAAAATAATTCCAAAAAAACTCAGGGTTTATTCTTTTTAGGGTGGCGGCGATGAACAAATGGATGACGGGAACGATGGTGGTGGGGGGCTTGCTGGCGGCGCACGGCGTGGCGCAGGCGCAAAGCAGCGTGCAAGTGTATGGCTTGCTGTCGGCCGGTATCGGCTATGTATCGGATGAAGGCAAGGGCAGCCGCACGCATGCGCTGAGCGGCACGAATCAGAATCCCCGCATCGGTTTCCGCGGCCAGGAAGACCTGGGTAACGGCACCAAGGCACTCTTCGTGCTGGAAAACGGTTTTAACGTCATGACGGGCACGGCCTCGCAAAGCGGCCGTCTGTTCGGCCGCCAGTCGTATGTGGGGCTGTCCAGCAACGACAAGGGTACCCTGACACTGGGGCGCCAGTACGAAGCCGTCAAGGATCTGCTGGGACCTGTGGTCATCGCCAGTAACGGCGTGCACATCGGCGACAACGACAATGGCTACAACAATCTGCGCGTGCAAAACGCCGTCAAGTATGTGAGCCCGAACATCAGCAACCTGTCGTTCACGGGCTTGTACGGCTTCAGCGAAAACCCGGAAGACTCGAACCGCAACCGCGTCTACAGCATGGGCGCCGGCTACAAGGTCGACGCCTTCAGCTGGGCCGTCGCCTACACCAAGATGGACCGTCCGAACAGCCCCGACGCGCCGAATGGCGCCATCGGCAATGACTATGGCAGCTCCTTGTTGATCTTCAACAAGAGCGCCGTCAAGGGCGCCGGCGTGGACAGCCAGGCCATCGCCGGCACGGGAGGCTTTTATAATGTCGGCAAGACCAAGTTCGGCGCGCTGTACACCAACGTGCGCTACCACTACCTGGATCAGAGCAATCTGACCCTGCAAAACGTGGACTTGAACGTGAACCACAAGCTGACGGAAGCGTTGAACCTGGGCGCCTCGTATTTCTATACCACCGGTAAATATGACGTGATCAACAAGACGCCGAAATGGCATCAGGTCAATTTCCAGGCCGATTACTTCCTGTCCAAGCGCACTGATATCGCCATCACCTGGAGCTACCAGAAAGCGGCCGGCGATGCGACGTTCGCCCGCGTGTTCGGCTTTGGCGCCTCGGGCGGCAAGACGCAAAGCGTCCTGATCGCCGGCATGCGGCATTATTTCTGACTCTGATTCATCTTTACAGGCGCTGTCCCGCAGCGCCGTCCCCTGAAAGGAAGCATCTTGAAAAAGCACCTCATGTTGGCGTTGAGCCTAGGCTTGCTGGCTAACGCCGCTCACGCGGAAAAACGCGAGCTGGTCATTTCGGCCTATCCGATTGCCCAGCCCTTGTTCATGAAGTATGTGTACGAGCCGTTCAAGGCCAAATGCGGTTGCGATATCAAGGTGGAAACGGGGAATAACGCGGACCGCATCGCCAAGCTGGTGGTGCACGCCAAGAATCCGGTGATCGACCTGGTGCTGCTGTCCGATTCCGGCATGCTGGAAGCGGCGCAAAAGGGCGTGATCCAGCCCATGGATTACTCCAAGCTGAGCAATTACAAAGCCTTGTACGACGTGGCGAAAAACCCCATCGGCGGCAACTACGCCGTCGGCTACACCCTGTATTCCGTGGGCCTGGTGTACCGCAGCGACAAGATCGCCCCGCTGACGTCGTGGAAGGACCTGTGGCGCCCCGAACTGAAGGGCCGCGTGGCCTTCCCCGACGTGAGCACCACGCAGGGCCCGTTGATGCTGCGCATGGCCGATGCGGCCTGGGGCGGCAAGACGGACGACTACGCCACCGGCTTTGCGAAGATCGTCGGCATGAAGGGCAACGTCGTCACGTTCTCGAAAAACAGCGCACAACTGGCCGCGCTGTTCGCCCAGGATGAAATCTGGGCCGCGCCCGTGGCGCGCTTTACGTGGTCGCAAATGCTCAAGACGGGCCTGCCCCTGAAATGGAGCATCCCGGCCGAAGGCCAGGCGGCCGGCATGAATGTGATGGGCATCGTCGCCGGTTCGAAGAACGCGGACCTGGCCTACCAGCTGATGGATTTCTGGCTGTCCAAGGAAGTGCAGACGCAGCTGGCGACCAACCTGGTCGACTCGCCCGTCAACAAGGACGTGCGCCTGTCCGTGGCGGCCGCGCAATTCAATACCTATGGCGCCGACCAGATCAATTCGCTGAAATTCGTCAAGCCGGAAACCATCATCAAACAGCGCAGCAACTGGATGACGCAGTGGAACAAGGCCATGAGCAAATAGTGGTGACGAGGAGAGAACACCATGTTTGCTGATCCAAAAAAGCGCCTGGGACTGCTGCTGGTCCTGCCGGCGCTGATCTTCATCGTCGTCTGCTTCCTGCTGCCCGTGCTGGCCTTGCTGGTCGACGCTTTCCGCGTCGGCGACGGCATGCAGTGGGGCGTTGACCGTTTCATCGACTTCTTCTCGCAGGAATTCAACCGCACCATCTTCTGGCGGACCCTGCGCATCGCCGCGCTGGTGACCCTGGCGGCCATCATCCTTGGCTACCCGGCCGCGCAAGCCGTGGCGCGCGTGTCGCCGAAGTGGCGCGGGCTGGTGGTGGGCATGATGATCCTGCCGCTGATGGTCTCGCCGATCGCGCGCACCTACGCCTGGATCGTGCTCCTGGGCCGTAACGGCGCCGTCAACGCGGCACTCGTCAACATGGGCTTCACGGAAGAGCCGCTGCGTCTGCTGTTCAGCGAATTTGCCGTCTTTGTCGGCCTGCTGCAATTGCTGCTGCCGCTGATGCTGATGTCCTTGGCGGGCGCGCTGGAAAACCTGCCGCGCGACGTGGAACCGGCTGCCGCCACCTTGGGCGCCAATCCATGGCAAGTCTTCTGCAAGGTCACCTTGCCGCTGACGCAGGAAGGCCTGGTCGTGGGCGGCACGCTGGTCTTTACAGGCTGCGTGACGGCCTACGTGACGCCGGCCCTGTTGGGCGGCACCAAGGTTCTGATGCTGGAAACGCTGCTGTACCAGAAGGTCAGCGTGGAGAGTGATTTCGGCGCGGCGAATGTCATCGCCGTCATCCTCGTCTGCATGACCCTGCTGGTCAACGCCGGCCTTAAACGTATTTCCTCGAGCCGGAGCTCCGTATGAAAGAAAGCCTTTTTTCACGTGCCGTTTTATGGCTGGTATTCCTGTTCCTGCTGGGGCCTTTCGCTATCGTCGTGCTGGCGGGCTTTTCCGGCGGAGAGACGCTGGCCTTCCCGCCCGAGTCGTACTCGCTGCGCTGGATCATCGAAGTATGGTCGGCGCCCGAGTTCCGCCGTGCCTTCCAGACCAGCCTGGAAATTGGCCTGATCGCGACCGTCATCGCGCTGCTGCTGGGCATACCCGTCGCGTACGCGTTTTCGCGCATGCCGCCACCGGGCATCGGCGCCATCCGCCAGGTGCTGACGTCGCCGCTGATCATTCCCGCCATCCTCGTCGGTCTGGGCTTGCTGCACCACCTGGTGCTGACGATTAACGCGCCCGTCTACGTGGGCCTGCTGATCGGCCACATCGCGCTATTGATTCCGTATTCGGTGCGCGTCGTGTACGCCAGCCTGGTCAACCTGCGCGTGGATATCGAAGATGCCGCCATCACCCTGGGCGCGTCGCGCCTGCGGGCCTTCTTCATGATCGTGCTGCCGAATATCCGCAACGCCGTGATCGCCGCCTTCTTCCTTGCCTTCGTCACCTCGTTCAACCAGGTGCCCGTCTCGCTGTTCCTCACGGGCCCCGGCATCAGCACCTTGCCGATCGAGATGCTGGGCCATATGGAAAACAGCTTCGATCCATCGATCGCTGCCCTGTCGACCTTGCTGGTCTTGTTCACCATGGCCTTCGTGATGGTGACCGAGAAGGTGCTGGGCATTTCTAAATACATGTAAGAGGCAACACACCATGAGTTATCTGGAACTGCACAAGCTGAACCTCGGCTACGCGAAGAACACGACGTCCGTGAAAGACCTGGACTTGCACGTCGAGCAGGGCGAACTGATTTCCCTGCTGGGCCCCAGCGGCTGCGGCAAGACCACCACCATGCGTGCGATTGCCGGCCTGATGCCGCTGCAGTCGGGCCGTATCGTGCTCGACGGCCGCGAGATCGGCAAGCTGGCGCCGAACAAGCGCAATATCGGCATGGTGTTCCAGTCGTACGCGCTGTTCCCGCACCTGAACGTGTACGACAACATCGCCTTTGGGTTGCGCCTGCGCAAGGTCGCGCCGGCCCTGCTGAAAACGAAAGTGGAAGCCGTGATCGCCGCCGTGGGACTGACGGGTTTTGAAACCCGTTTGCCGGTGCAGATGTCGGGCGGCCAGCAGCAGCGCGTGGCGCTGGCGCGCGCCATCGTCGTCGAACCGGCCCTGCTGCTGCTGGACGAACCGCTGTCGAACCTGGACGCCAAGCTGCGCGTGCAGATGCGCGCCGAGCTGCGCCGCATCCAGCGCGAACTGGGCATCACCATGCTGTACGTGACGCATGACCAGGAAGAAGCGCTGGCCCTGTCCGACCGCATCGTCGTCATGAACGGCGGGCGCATCGAGCAGCTGGCCGCGCCGGAAGCCGTGTTCAATACGCCGTCGACGCGCTTCGTTGCCAACTTCATGGGTTTTGAAAACCTGTTCGATTACCGCGACGGCGCGCTGCACCACGCGGGCGCCAGCCTGCCGTACACGTCTCCCGTCGCCGCCGGCACCACGGTGCTGGGCTGGCGTCCGGACAAGGTGCGCGTCTGCGCCGCCGACGACGCGGCAGGTAACTACCCGGGCACCGTGCTGGCACGCGGCTTCCTGGGCGACACCGTCGAATACCTGCTGCAAACGCCGCTGGGCCAGGTCAAGGGCATCTGTGCGGCCGGCGGCGCCGCCTGGCGCGAAGGCACGGCCGTCTCGTTCGTGCTCCCTGCCGACAGCGCCTTGTGGCTGGGTGCCTAACTTCGACTGGAAACCATCATGGACAAACCCTTGAAAAAGATCTGGCTCGATACCGATCCCGGTTTCGACGACTGGCTGACGATGCTGCTCCTGGGCAGCAATCCCGCTATCGAGTGGCTGGGCGTGAGCGTGGTGGCGGGCAATGCGCCCGTCGATATCACCTACGACAACGCCTTGCGCATCAAGGCCCATGACGGCTTGACGGTGCCGATCTACCGCGGCTGCGACCAGCCGCTGGCCGGCGTCATCGAAACGGCGCAGCGCATCCTCGGCGACAGCGGCATGCCGACGACGGGCGAGATCCTGCCGCCCGGCGCGGCCACGGACGCTGCCGGCCACGCCGTCGACGCGCTGATCGCTGCCGTGCGCGCCCACCCTGGCCAGATCACCATCATGGCGATTGCGCCGATGACCAATATCGCAACCGCGCTGGCCAAGGCGCCCGACATCGCGGAAAAAATCGTCGAGATCATTTTGATGGGCGGCTCCACCGACCAGGGCAACCACACGGCGGCGGCCGAATTCAATATCTATGCGGACCCGGAAGCGGCCGCCCAGGTGTTCCAGGCCGGCATCCCGCTGCGCATGTTCGGCTTGAACCTGTGCCGCCAGCTGCTGGTGACGAATGGGGAAGTGCGGCAGCTGCGCGCCATCGGCACGCCGCGCGCGCAGCTTTTGTCCGGCTACCTGGAAGCGTATGTGCGCATCCGCAGCGCCGACGGTTCCGTGCCCATGCCCATGTACGACCCCGTGGTGGCGCTGTATCTGGAAGCGCCGCAGCTGTTCCAGTTCCAGAGCGCCCACGTGGCCATCGAATTGACGGGCGAACTGACGCGCGGTATGACGGTGTGCGAGTTCCGCGTGCCGCGCCGCGCGCCCATCAACACGCAGGTGGCGATGCTGGCCGACGGCCCGGCCGCCATCGCGTTGCTGATGCAGCGCCTGGCCGGCATTCTTGCCTGATCCACTCCATTACGAAACGAGCTTCATGTCTAATTCCCCCCTGAGCATCGAACAGTTTTTACGCGCCATGCCGAAAGTGGAGCTGCATTGCCATTTGTTCGGCACGGTGCGCCAGGCAACTTTCCGCGCGCTGGCGGCCAAGACGCGCAATGTCGTCACGCCCGAGGAAATCGACTCTTTCTACACGCGCGGCGACAAGCCCGTCGGCGTGCTGCGCGTACTGCGCGCGCTCGACGCGCACCTGATCGTCTCGCCGACGGACCTGTATTGCCTCGCCTACGAATACCTGGAAGACGCGCATGGCCACGGCGTGCGCTATGCGGAGTTCTTCTGGAACCCGACCGGCACCGTGCGCGTGTCGGGCATCCGCTATGAATCGGCGCAAGACGCCATCGTTGCCGCCATCCGCGACGCGCAGCGCGACTTCGGCGTGATTGGCCGTTTGATCCCCAGCATCGACCGCGAGGCGGCTCCCGCCGAAGCCGTGCAGATGGTGGAATGGATGAAGGCCTACCGCGCGCCGGAAGTCATCGGCATCGGCATCGACTACCGCGAAAACGACCGCCCGCCGGAACTCTTCATCGAGGCCTATCGCGCCGCGCGCGCAGCCGGCTTCAAATGCACGGCGCATGCGGGCGAATTCGGCATGCCGTGGATGAACGTGGAGACGGCCATCGAACAGCTGCGGGTGGACCGGGTCGACCATGGCTATACGATTGTCGACAATCCGGAACTGGCGCAGCGCTGCGTGGAGCGCGGTCTCGTGTTTACCGTGGTGCCGACCAATTCCTATTATTTGCGCACCCTGGCGCCCGAGCGCTGGGCCCTCGATCACCCGATCCGCGCCATGGCCAAGCTGGGCCTGAAACTGCATCCGAATACGGATGATCCGACCCTGCACCACGTGACGCCGACGGGCGCCTGGATGATGATGCGCGAATTTGGCTTTGGCCTGGACGACATGCGCGGCTTCATGTTGAATGGCCTGGACGCGGCCTGGATAGACGAGTCCACGCGGCGCGACTGGCGCGCGGAGTTTGCGCGCGAATTCGATGCGCTGCGCGCCCGGGTCGCCGAATAAATCAGGCTGATGCTGGCGGCGGTGCCAGCAGCGACGGAAACGCCCGCTGCGGGCAGCTTTGGCGCTCGCACACCTTGCAGCCCGTGCCGATCGGCGTGGCGCTGGAAGGGTCGTGCAGATCGAGTCCCTTCGAATAGATCAAGCGGTGCGCCTGCGAGATGTCGCAGCCCAGCGCCACGGCAAACGTCTTGCCGGGCGCACGGAAGCCAGGCGAGGCCGTGCTGACCTGGCGCGCGATCCACAGATACGTGCAGCCGTCCGGCATGCTGGCCACTTGCGTGAGCACCTGGCCCGGATGGCTGAAGGCGTCGTAGACGATCCACAGCGGGCAGGTGCCGCCCACCCTTGAAAAGTGAAAATCCGTGGCCGACTGGCGCTTCGAGACATTGCCGGCGCGGTCGACGCGCACGAAAAAGAAGGGCAAACCCGCTGCGTCGGGGCGCTGCATGGTGCTCAGGCGGTGGCAGACGGCCTCAAAACCCACGCCGAACTGGTGCGCCAGACGCTCGATATCGTAGGCGCGCGTTTCCGCCGCCTGCAGGAAGCGCTGGTAGGGCATCAGCAGGGCGCCCGCAAAATAATTCGAGAAAGCCAGGCGCGCGCCCGTTTGCGCGGCCGCGCCGGACAATCCCGCCGCCAGCACGAGAGCGTCGATCAGGTCGCTGTGTTCGAGCAGGCTGATTTGCGCCGCCATCTGGAAGGCGCGCTGGCCGCCTGTCAGGGTGTCGGGCAGCCACAGTATCTGTTGCTGGGCGTCGTAGCGGTGCTTGCGCACCATGCCCGCGTCGCCATCGGACAAGCGCACTTCGATACCGTGGCGTTCCAGCAGCCGGCCTTGCAGCGCGTCGAGCGTGCGCAGGGCGGGATCGAATTCGCCGGCCACGAGCTCCGCCGCCCGGTCCAGCTCATCGATATAGTTTTGCCGCCGGTTCAGGTATTCGCGCACTTCCTCGTCCGTGGACGGTGCCGCCGAGCTGGCGCCGCGGCTGCCGTCGTCGAGGCGCGCGGCCAGCGTATCGGCCCGCTCCGCCATCACGCGGTAGCGCCGCTGCAAGAGCAAGATCGAGCGGGCCAGTTCCGGCATGTTTTCCACCAGCATCTTGAGTTCGGCCATCGAGGTGGGCGGCGCGTCGGGCAATTCGCCGAACACGTCGCGCACGTCGGCCACGAGGCTGGCGCTGTCGTGTTCGGAAAAGATTTGCGGATCGACGCCCAGCACCGTGCCGATGCGCAGCAAAATCGGCACCGTCAGCGGGCGCTGGTTGCGCTCCATCTGGTTCAGGTAGCTGGGCGAGATGCCCAGGGACTTGGCCAGCGCCACCTGCGTCATGCGCCGTTCCTCGCGCAGCCGCTGCAGGCGCACACCCATGAAAACCTTTGCCATCGCGTTTCCTCTTCCCCGGTTTGTGGAATCTGCAAATTTACAATCTTTGCAGATTAACAGATTCAGCTTTGCATTATCTCGCATTTTCACGCCTTGTTCGCGGCGGCGATTGTGCGAATAATGCAAACAGACTTATACCCACACAAGGAGACACCGAGTGACCACGCAAAACGCTATTCCGACCGTTCCCCTCTTGATCAACGGCGAGTGGGTTGAATCCCAGACCACCATCTGGCGCGACGTCGTCAACCCCGCCACGCAGGAAGTCCTGGCCAAGGTGCCGTTCGCTACCCCGGACGAAGTCAACGCGGCCATCGCCTCGGCCCAGCGCGCCTTCAAGACCTGGCGCAAGACGCCGATCGGCGCGCGCGCCCGCATTTTCCTCAAATTGCAACAGCTGATCCGCGAAAACATGTCCGACCTGGCCGCCACCCTGACGATGGAACAGGGCAAGACCCTGCTCGACGCGGAAGGCGACGTCTTCCGTGGCCTGGAAGTGGTGGAACACGCGGCCAATATCGGCACCCTGCAAATGGGCGAATACGCGCAAAACGTGGCCGGCGGCGTCGATACCTACAGCGTGATGCAGCCGCTGGGTGTGTGCGCCGGCATTACCCCGTTCAATTTCCCCGCCATGATCCCGCTGTGGATGTTCCCGATGGCAATTGCCTGCGGCAATACTTTCGTGCTGAAACCATCGGAGCAAGACCCGCTCGTGACGGAAAAACTCGTGCGCCTGGCCTTGCAGGCGGGTATTCCTGCCGGCGTGCTGAACGTGATCCACGGCGGCGAAGACGTCGTCAACGCCCTGTGCGACCATCCGGACATCAAGGCGATCTCGTTTGTTGGCTCCAGCAAGGTGGGCACGCATGTGTACCAGCGCGCCAGCCTGAACGGCAAGCGCGCGCAATGCATGATGGGCGCCAAGAACCATGCCGTCGTCTTGCCGGATGCAAATAAAGAACAGACCTTGAACCAGTTGCTGGGTGCGGGTTTCGGCGCGGCCGGCCAGCGCTGCATGGCCGCCTCGGTCGCCGTGCTGGTGGGCGAAGCGCGCGAATGGTTGCCGGAACTGGCCGCCAAGGCGCAAGGCTTGAGCGTCGGTGCGGGCAAGGACAATCCGGACCTCGGTCCCGTCATTTCCTGCGCAGCCAAGGAGCGCGTGCACAGCCTCGTTGCCAAGGGCATCGAACAGGGCGCCGTCTTGACTCTCGATGGCCGCGACGTCAAGGTCGATGGCTACCCGAACGGCAACTTCGTGGGACCGACGATTCTGTCCGGCGTGAAACCCGGCATGGTCGTGTATGACCAGGAAATCTTTGGCCCCGTCCTGATCGTCGTCGAAGTCGATACCCTGGATGAAGCGATTGCTCTCGTGAACGCGAATCCGAACGGCAACGGCACGGCGCTGTTTACGCAAAGCGGCGCGGCCGCGCGTTACTTCCAGGAAGAAATCGACGTGGGCCAGGTCGGCATCAACGTGCCCATTCCTGTGCCCGTTCCCCTGTTCAGCTTTACGGGTTCGCGCGGCTCCAAGCTGGGCGACCTGGGCCCGTTCGGCAAGCAAGTCGTGCTGTTCTACACGCAGACGCAAACGATTACCCAGCGCTGGTTCACGGATGCGGCCTCGGTGGGCAAGGTCAACACGACCATCAGCCTCAAATAAGGAGCTGGCATGGACTTTGAACTGAGCGACGAGCAGCGCGAGTTCCAGCAGGCGGCGCGCGCGTTTGCCGAAGGGGAACTGGCGCCGCATGCGGCCCATTGGGACGCGGAATCGATCTTTCCCGTGGAAACTATCGCCAAGGCGGGCGAGATGGGCTTTTGCGGCTTGTACACGCCGCAGCGCTGGGGCGGCCTGGGCTTGAGCCGCCAGGATGCTGCCATCGTCTTCGAGGAGCTGGCCGGGGGCTGCACCTCGACCACGGCTTACATCACGATCCACAACATGGCCACCTGGATGCTGTCGCGCTGGGGCCAGGAAGCCCTGTGCGACGAATGGGTGCCGGCCCTGGCTGCCGGCCAGAAGCTGGCCAGCTATTGCCTGACGGAACCGCAATCGGGCTCCGACGCGGCGTCCTTGCGCACGAAAGCCGTGAAGGATGGCGATTTCTATGTGCTGGATGGAACCAAGGCCTTCATTTCGGGCGCGGGCCAGACGGACATGCTGATCGTCATGGCGCGCACGGGCGGCGAGGGCGCGGCCGGTATTTCCGCGTTTGCCGTGCCGGCGAATTTGCCCGGCATCGTGTATGGCAAGAAGGAAGAAAAGATGGGCTGGAACAGCCAGCCCACGCGCATCATCAGCTTCGACCAGGTAAGAGTTCCTGTCGGTAACTTGCTGGGCGCGGAAGGCGAAGGCTTTACCATTGCCATGAAGGGCATCGATGGCGGGCGCATCAATATCGCCGTGTGCTCGGTGGGCACGGCGCAGGCGGCCCTCACGCGCGCGCAAGCGTACATGAAGGAGCGCACGCAGTTTGGCCGCGAGCTGGCGCAGTTCCAGGCCCTGCAATTCAAGCTGGCCGACATGCTGACGGAACTGGTGGCGGCGCGCCAGATGGTGCGCCTGGCGGCCTGGAAACTGGACCAGGAAAGCCCGGACGCCACGGCGTACTGCGCCATGGCAAAACGTTTCGCCACGGATGTGGGTTTCAATGTGGCCAACGACGCGCTGCAATTGCACGGCGGCTACGGCTACATCCGCGAGTATCCGCTCGAGCGCCATGTGCGCGACACGCGGGTGCACCAGATCCTGGAAGGGACGAATGAAATCATGCGCCTGATCGTCGCGCGAGCGATTTTGAAAGACGGCGCCACGGAGACCTTACGATGAGCAAAGTGTATACAAATTTACTGCTGGAACGCCGTGGCCACACGGCCCTGGTGACCCTCGATAATCCTCCGGCCCACACGTGGACCCTGGCCAGTCTGAACGGGCTGACGCAGCTGGTAGCCGACCTGAATGCTGATCCCGACGTGTACGCACTCGTGATCACTGGGGGCGGCGCCAAGTTCTTCTCGGCCGGCGCCGACTTGAACGTGTTTGCCGATGGTAACAAGGACACGGCGTTTGCCATGGCCGCCGCGTTTGGCGAGGCGTTCGAGGCATTGTCCGCGTTTCGCGGCGTCAGCATCGCCGCGATCAATGGCTATGCCATGGGCGGCGGGCTCGAATGCGCGCTGGCCTGCGACATCCGTATCGCGGAAGAACACGCGCAGATGGCCTTGCCGGAAGCATCGGTCGGCCTGCTGCCGTGCGCGGGCGGCACGCAGCATTTGCCATGGCTGGTGGGCGAAGGCTGGGCCAAGCGCATGATTTTATGCGGCGAGCGGGTCGATGCGGCCAAGGCCCTGGCCATCGGCCTCGTCGAAGAAGTCGTGCCAACCGGCAAGGCTGCCGCCACGGCGCTGGCCCTGGCCGCCAAGGTGGCGCGCCAGAGCCCCAGCAGCGTGACGGCGTGCAAGACCCTGATCCAGGGCGCGCGCAGCCATCCGCTCGTCAATTCCCTGCCCGATGAACGCACCCTGTTCCTGGGCCTGTTCGATACGCAAGACCAGAAAGAGGGTGTGCAAGCGTTCCTGGAAAAACGTCCGGCGGAGTGGCGCAATGGCTGAAATCTTGGCTGAAAGCACCCTGATTGATACGGTGAAGATCGAGGAGCGCGATTGTCCCGGCGGCATGAAGCTGGGCGTCATCACCCTCGATGCGCCCAAATCCCTGCATGCGCTGACCCTGGACATGATACGCGCCATCGATGGCGCCCTCGTGCGCTGGGCCAGTGACGACGCCATCGCCTGCGTGGTGCTGCACTCGTCGACCGACAAGGCCTTTTGCGCGGGTGGCGACGTGCGCAGCCTGCGTTCGGCAGTTGCCGAGCAACCGGGCGTCGTGCCGAACCCGCAGGCGCTGGCCTTCTTTGCCGAGGAATACCGGCTCGACCACCGCATCCATACGTACGTGAAGCCGCTGCTCGTGTGGGGCGGCGGCATCGTCATGGGTGGCGGCCTGGGTCTGATGGCGGGCGCCAGTCACCGTGTCGTAACGGAAAGCACGCGCATCGCCATGCCGGAAATCACGATCGGCCTGTTCCCGGACGTGGGCGGCAGCTGGTTCCTGGGCCGCATGCCGGGCCGCAGCGGCCTGTTCCTGGGCTTGACGGGCGCGCCGATGAACGCGGCCGACGCCCTGTTCACAGGGCTCGGCGACTATTTCCTGCGCCAGGAAGAGCGCGCCATGGTGCTCGACTCGCTGGCGCTGGCGCAATGGCAAGCCAGCCCGCAGGCGAACGGCGAGCAGCTGGGCCGCTTGCTGCGCGGTTTCTCGGCGCCTGCCTCCATGCTGCCCGTCTCCGAAGTGCGCGCCAACTTCGACGCCATCGCGGCACTGACGCAAGCGCCCACTTTGCCCGAAGTGGTGGCCGCCATTGCCGCGTACGACGGCGATTCGGCCTGGCTGCAAAAGGCGGCCCACTCGCTGGCCAAGGGCGCGCCCAGTTCCGCCGCTTTGGTCTGGGCCATGCGCGACCGCACACGGCACATGAGCTTGGCGCAAGTGTTCCAGCTGGAATTGATCGTGGCCGTGCAATGCTGCGCCCATGCGGACTTCAGCGAAGGCGTGCGCGCCTTGCTGATCGACAAGGACAACGCGCCGCAGTGGCAGCCGGCCAGTCTGGCCGACGTCAGCGACGCGTATCAGAATGAATATTTCGCGGCGCCATGGGATAGCCATCCTTTGCGCGACCTGCATTAAAAGAACAATAGGAGACTTTAAAAAATGCAACATATCGCTTTCATCGGCCTGGGCAACATGGGCGCGCCGATGGCCCGCAACCTGGTGGCCGCCGGCTTCCACGTGTCCGTCTTCGACCTGGCGCCAGCAGCCGTCGCATCCCTCGTTGAAGCGGGCGCCACGGCGGCTGCTTCCGCCAGCGCGGCCGTACAGACGGCCGACGCCGTCATCACCATGCTGCCAGCCAACAAGCACGTGCAGGAGCTGTACCTGGCGGCTGGCGGCGTGCTTGATTCGGCCAAGCCCGGCGCCCTGTTCATCGATTGCAGCACCATCGCGGCCGACGTGGCACGGCAAGTGGCGCAGGCGGCCAGCGAGCGCGGCTTTGCCATGATCGATGCGCCCGTCTCGGGCGGCACGGCGGGCGCGGCGGCCGGCACCCTGACCTTCATCGTCGGCGGCAGCGAAGCGGCCTTGCAGCAGGCGCGTCCATTGCTGGAAAAGATGGGCAAGAACATCTTCCATGCGGGCGAGGCAGGTGCGGGCCAGGTAGCGAAGATTTGCAACAACATGCTGCTGGGGATCTTGATGGCCGGTACGGCCGAAGCGCTGAACCTGGGCGTGGCGCATGGCCTCGATCCGAAAGTGTTGTCCGACATCATGGCCAAGAGCTCGGGGCGCAACTGGACCCTGGAAGTGTACAACCCGTGGCCCGGTGTCATGGACGGCACGCCCGCGTCGCGCAATTACACGGGCGGCTTCGGCACGGCGCTGATGCTGAAAGACCTGGGCCTGGCGCAGCAGTCGGCCCTGTCGGCAAACGCACCCACGCCGTTGGGCGGGCTGGTGCGCCAGTTGTACCAGATGCATGCGCAAGCCGGTTATGCGCAGCAGGATTTCTCCAGCATCGTGCAGATGCTGCAACCCGGGTTGAATAAACCCGCTTGAGGAATTTTGGGCAAAAAAAAGCCCGCTGGTAAAAGCGGGCTAAATCCAATTCTTGGAAGAGTTGGAGGAGACAGATGCATTATGCTGCATCGCCACATATAACTCCAATTTATCTTTCGAATATCAACTATATATTTCAGTGATATCTCTTCCTGGCAGCCGCGTCGCGGCTGCCAGCGTTACCGCGTTAGCCCGGATTGCAGGCGATCTGCACGGTGGTCACGTTCGCTTCGCCCATCACGCCGACGCCAGTGTTGGGCGCCACGCTGCATTTCAAGCCGGTTGGCTGGGTAAATACGCTGATGCCATACTTGTCGCCATCGGCAACACGCGATGCCAGGGTGAAGGTCGTGCTGCCCTTGGCCACCGTGGTTTGCGCATTGCCGTTGATCAAGACCAGGCCGTCGGCTGTCAGGCCAGTCACCGTGCCGCCAACCGTGTAGCTATTTTGCGTGCACACGACCGCTGCCTGGATGCTCAGGTAATGACCGGCCGAACCGGTCCCGCCACTGATGGCGCAAGTCATGTGGGCTGGCTGGGTCTGCACGGTGATGTTGTAGTCGGTGCCATAGTCGATGCGCTTGGCAAAGGTAAACGAGGTCTGGCCCGATTTAATCGGAAGATTGACGCCGCCGTTGGCCAGGACCAGGCCGTCGGTGTTCAAGTTGCTGATGGTGCCACTGACATCATACGAGGCCTTGCCGCCGCAAGCAGCCAGTCCTAGGGTCAACAGCAGCGCGGCGAGTGGGCGCAGGCAGGATAACTTCATGTATTTCTCCAATATAGTGGTGACGAATCGCGTGGCTTACTGCGCCGTGCAGTTCAGTGTGGCGCCGGTCGTGGCGGCTGAGCCCATGGTGCCGACGACATCGCGGCCGTTGGCGCTGGCAGAGCCCACGAAACTGCACGTCTGGCCCGCTGGATACGTCGCTATGGAAATATTGTAGGCGATGCCGTCATTGACAGCGGGGAACGTATAGCTCGTGCTGCCTTTCAGCGGGCTGGTGCTGGCGTTGCCAATGGCCAAGGTCAAGCCGTCGGCGGTCAGGCCCGTGATCGTGCCGCTCAGCGGGTAGGTATTGGTCGTGCAAGTCACCAGGGCAGTGGTCACGGTATAGCTCGATGCCTTGCCTGCGCCATTGGTAATCGTGCACACGGCGCCTTTGGGCTGTTGTGCGATGCTGATGTCGTAGCGGTCATCGGTGTTGACCAGCTTGGTGAAAACAAACGAGGTCTGGCCTGCGGAGACCGGCAAGCGTTCGCCGTCATTGAGGAGAATCAGGCCGTCTTTTGCCAGATTGGACACTTGGCCACTCAGATACAGGTTGCCGCCGCTGCCGCCGCAGGCTGCCAATGTGACGGCGCAAGCCGCCGCCAGCATCGAGCGCAGGTACAAATTTTTCATACATTCTCCAAAACGAATTAGGTTGGGTAGCGCAACGCGGACGCTGGCGCCGCATTGGAATGGCGCCTATTTTAGTCTATCTGGCAAGCCGAATGATCTTGCCTTGTATCACCCTGTAACAATTTTTCGCCGGGAAGCGCTGGCCCGGCCCCATTTCACGGGGGCGCAGCGATGCCGGTGGCAGCGATCGGTGCGACAATAGATGCAGGCTGCGCACTGTGGCGCGGCATCCACCGTGAATCCCATGTCCCTTGCCCCTGTAAAACCTGCCGTGCCGCCCAAGGCCATCCTGTTCGACCTCGACGATACTCTGTGGCCCATCGCGCCCGTGATTGCCGCTGCCGAATCCCTGCTGCACGACTGGCTGGCCACGCATGCGCCCAAGGTGGCGCAGCAGTTTTCCATCGAGGTGCTGCGCCAGCACCGCCTGGCCATGCTCAATGAACAACCGCATTTTCATGGCAACCTGATCGAGTTGCGCCGCGCGGGCTTGCTGACCGCCTTCGAGGCCGCCGGCGAGGATCCGGCCCTGGTCGATGGCGCCATCGCGCAGTTCCTGGCGGCGCGCCATCGCGTCCAGCCGTATGACGATGTCTTGCCTGGCCTGGGCTGGATGGGCCAGCGCATGCTGGTCGGTTCCATTTCGAATGGCAATGCGGACCTTGAAATTATCGGCCTGGCGCAGCATTTTAAAGTGTCGATTGCCGCCAGCGATTTCGGTGTGGCCAAGCCCGACGCCAGCATTTTCCTGGCCGGTTGCGCCGCGCTGGGCGTGGCGCCCCATGAGGCCGTGTATGTCGGCGACGATCTGTATTTCGATGTGACGGGAGCGCAAGGGGCGGGCATGCGTGCCGTGTGGATGAACCGCAAGGGCAGCGATGCCCACCTGGCCGCCGGCGTGCAGCCCGACGCCATCTGCGCCAACTTTGATGAATTGCTGCTGTGGCTGCAGGGGCAACTGGAAGATTGATCGCCGCCGGACGGGCGAACGTGCATAATAGGCGCTGTTGATGCACGTTCGGCCGCTTTCGTTGCCGCTTGCTTAACAAAACACTTGCTTAAATAAAACACCATGCAACTCGATACACGTGCCCAAACACTGCTGAAAGCCCTGGTCGAGCGATATATCGCCGACGGCCTGCCGGTCGGTTCGCGCGCCTTGTCGAAAATTTCCGGCCTCGACCTGTCGCCAGCCACGATCCGCAACATCATGGCCGATCTGGAAGAGCTCGGTTATGTGTCCAGTCCGCATACCTCGGCCGGACGCATTCCCACGCCGCGCGGCTACCGCATCTTTGTCGACACCTTGCTGACCGTCCGGCATCTGGACGAGCATCTGGTGGAGTCGCGCATGCGCCTGCAGACGCCGCAGCCGCAAAAAACCATCGCCAACGCGGCGCAGATGCTGTCGTCGCTGTCGCAGTTTGCCGGCGTCGTGCTCAGCCCGCGCCGCGAATCCGTGTTCCAGCAAATCGAATTCCTGCGCCTGTCCGAAAAACGCATCCTGCTCGTCATCGTCGCGCCCGGCGGCGACGTGCAGAACCGCCTGCTGTTGACGGAGGCCGACTATACGCCGGCGCAACTGGTGCAATCGGCCAATTACATCAACCAAAATTATGGCGGCCTGTCATTCGACGCCGTGCGCGTGCGCCTGCAGGGCGAGCTGCGCCAGTTGCGCGACGACATGGGCAGCCTGATGCAGGCCGCCGTGGAGGCGGGCAGCGAAGCGATGGCCGACCATAGCGACGACATGGTGATTTCCGGCGAGCGCAACTTGCTCAGCGTGAGCGATCTGTCATCGAATATGCATTCGCTGCGCCAGATGTTCGACATGTTCGAGCAAAAAACGGGCTTGATGCAGCTGCTCGACGTGTCGAGCAAGGCGACGGGCGTGCAGATTTTCATCGGCGGCGAATCGAACCTGGTGCCGATGGATGAAATGAGCGTGGTGACGGCGCCGTATGAAGTCAACGGCAAGATCGTGGGAACGTTGGGAGTGATCGGACCGACGCGCATGGCTTACGAGCGCGTCATCCCGATTGTCGATATCACGGCCAAGTTGCTGTCAAGCGCGCTCAGCCATCATTGATCGTACTGCCTGATGCGCCAGCCGCTCCATGGGCGCGGCCGGAACGAATCAGGCGGTTTTGTGCGGGCAAGCCGTCTTGGTGCAGTTGCCGTAGATGGCCAGCGCGTGTTCGGCGATCTTGAAGCCGCGCTCTTCGGCCACTTTTTGCTGGCGGATTTCGATTTCTTCGTCAAAGAATTCTTCAACCCGGCCACAGTCGAGGCACACCAGGTGGTCGTGGTGGGAGCCTTCGTTGAGTTCGAAAATCGCCTTGCCGGTTTCAAAATGGTTGCGGTTGAGCAAGCCTGCCTGTTCGAATTGGGTCAGGACGCGGTAGACAGTTGCCAAACCGACATCCATATTGTCGGCCAGCAGAATCTTGTAGACGTCTTCCGCCGTCAGGTGGCGTACCGGGCTACTCTGGAAGATATCGAGTATCTTCAGCCGTGGCAGGGTGGCTTTCAGGCCGCTTGCCTTGAGATCACTAGGATTGTTACTCATGTTTGTTGCTCGTATGTGGGTCAGGTGCTTTATCATATAGCGTTTTAGCGGGGAGTGCCAAAATATGCATTTTTTGGCAGGCCGGCCACTCCTGGCGTTTTGTTCATCAAATTGAGGTCATTTATGCGCGTAACACCGGCTGTATTGCCATCTCTCTGGCACCGTATTTCATTCCGAGCACCAGTCGTGGCAGGCATGGTCTGTGTCGCGCTGGCCATGTCCGGCTGCGCCAGCCGTGGCATCCTTGGCGAAAAGCCGGCAGCTGCTCAAAAGGAAGGCAAGGAACTGGTCCCCGAACAGGGCGCACAAACGACCACCATTACGCCGCTGCAAAAATTCATGTGGTTTTTCTCGCCGTATCGTCCTGACATTCAACAAGGCAACTTTGTCTCCGAAGAGATGCTGGCCCAGTTGAAAGTGGGCATGACGCGCGACCAGGTGCGCTTCGTCCTCGGTACCTCGCTGCTGACCGATATCTTCCATGCCGACCGCTGGGATTACCCATTCCGCCTGGCCCGGGGCAGTGGCGAAACCACCAGCAGCCGCGTGGTCGTGTACTTCGGCAAGGATGGTAAAGTGGAACGTTTCGAAGGCGGTAACTTGCCGACGGAGAAAGAATACATCGACCGTATCGCCGGTCCGTCGCCGTTCGCCAAGGTCGCCAAGGCCGACGTGCCTGCCGCCGCCGTGCCATTGCCGGTGGCGCCAAGCGCCGTGCCGGTGCCGGCCGATGCCGCCCCTGCCATTCCTGTGAGCAAGCCTGACGTTGCACCCGCACCCGCAACGGCGCCTGCCGCCGAGCCTGCACCTGCACCTGCACCTGCTGCCGAACCCACCAAATAAGCTGTTGTAAGAGAATAAAATGACTGAACTGAAAATTGCCATCGCTGGCGCCAGCGGCCGCATGGGCCATATCCTGATCGAAGCGGTCAGCAACGCGCCCGACGCCGTGCTCGCTGGCGCTCTCGACCGCGCCGGTTCGCCGTCCGTCGGCCAGGATGCGGCCGCTTTCCTCGGCAAGCCTGCCGGCGTGCTGATCGAGTCCGACCTGGCCACCGGCCTGGCCGGCGCCGATTACCTGATCGACTTCACGCGCCCTGAAGGCACTTTGCAGCACCTGGCGTATTGCGCCGAGCACGGCGTCAAGATGATCATCGGCACCACCGGTTTCGATGACGCTGGCAAGGCCGCCATTGCCGCCGCCGCTGAAAAGACGGCCATCATGTTCGCGCCGAACATGAGCGTGGGCGTGAACGTCACCATGAAGCTGCTGGAACTGGCCGCGAAAAGCCTGTCCGAAGGCTACGATATCGAGATCATCGAAGCGCATCACCGCTTCAAGGTCGATGCGCCGTCGGGCACGGCCCTGCAAATGGGTGAAGTGGTGGCCGGCGCCCTGGGCCGCGACTTGAAGGAATGCGCCGTGTACGGCCGCGAAGGCGTGACGGGCGAACGCGACTCGTCAACCATCGGCTTTGCCACCATCCGCGGCGGCGATATCGTCGGCGACCATACGGTGCTGTTTGCCGGCATCGGCGAGCGCATCGAGATCAGCCACAAGTCGAGCAGCCGCGTCACCTACGCCCACGGCGCACTGCGCGCCGCGCGTTTCCTGGCCGACAAACCGACCGGCCTGTTCGACATGCAGGATGTGCTGTCGCTGAAGAACTGAGGAAGATATGGCCACTGCCATCCTGAATGGAAAAGACATCACCGATGAAGCAAGCTTTCACGCGCAATGCGTGCAAGCCTTCGGTTTCCCCGAGTTCTACGGCAACAGCATGGATGCCTGGGTCGATTGCCTCAGCTATTTGCGCGATGACGAAAACATGACGCAATTCCGTTTGAAGCCGAACGAAGTGCTGGAAATCGTTGTGCAGGATGCGGCAAGCATGAAGGCGCAAGTACCTGATTTACTGGAAGAAATCACCTTCTGTATCGCCGGCATCAATGAGCGCTATGACGATTATGGCGAAAAGCCGGCGTTGAAGCTGGTACTGAAGTAGGTCGGATTAGCGGCAGCGCCGCGTAATCCGACACATTGTTGGCTGTGCAAGTCGGATTACGCGCAAGCGCTAATCCGACCTACGTTCTTCCAATCAATCTTTACACCACCTTGCGCTCGCGCAAGCCGTCAATTTCCGCACTGTCCAACCCCAGCCACTGCTGCAGCACTTCCTGCGTATGCTGCCCCAGCAATGGCGGTGGCAAGCGGTATTGCACCGGCGAGCCGGACAGGCGCACGGGATTGGCCACCAGCGCCACCGTGCCCGCCGTCGGATGCGGCATTTCCACTTTCAAGCCACGCGCCACCACTTGCGGGTCGGCAAAGACTTGGTCGATGCGGTTGACGGGACCGCAGGGCACGGCTTGCGCCTCGAACGCGCTGATCCACTCGGCCGTCGTACGCATGACCGTGGTCTGGCGCATCAAGGGAATCAGGATCGCCCGGTGCGCCACGCGCTGCGGATTGGTGGCGAAGCGTTCATCCTGCGCCCATTCCGGGTGGCCGGCGACGGCGCAAAAGCGCGAAAACTGCCCATCGTTGCCGATCGCCAGAATCATGTCGCCATCGGCCGTGGGAAAGTCCTGGTAAGGCACGATGTTCGGGTGCGCATTGCCCATGCGCTGCGGCACTTTGCCGCCGCACAGGTAATTGGCCGCCTGGTTGCCCAGCGCCGCCACTTGCACGTCGAGCAAGGCCAGGTCGATATGCTGGCCCAGGCCCGAGCGTTCCCGTTCGGCCAGCGCCGCCTGCACGGCGATGGTGGCGTACAGGCCCGTCAGGATGTCCGTCTGCGCCACGCCCACTTTTTGCGGGCCGGCGCCCGGCTGGCCATCGGGTACGCCCGTGATGCTCATCAAGCCGCCCATGCCCTGGATCAGGAAGTCATAGCCGGCGCGCGCCGCGTACGGCCCATCCTGGCCGAAGCCCGTGATGGAGCAGTAGACGAGGCGCGGATTGAGCGCCAGCAAGCTGGCCGCGTCGAGGCCATATTGCTTCAATCCATCCAGCTTGAAATTTTCCAGCAGCACGTCCGATTCGGCAGCCAGCTTGCGCACCAGCGCTTGCCCTTCGGGGGCGGCCAGGTCGATGCACAAGGAGCGCTTGTTGCGGTTGGCGCACTGGAAATAGGCGGCCTCGGCCGTGTCGCGGCCATCTTCATCCTTCAGATACGGTGGACCCCAGGAGCGCGTGTCGTCGCCGCGGCCCGGCTGTTCAACCTTGACGACGTCGGCGCCCAGGTCGGCCAGCATTTGCCCGGCCCACGGGCCGGCCAGCACGCGCGACAGGTCGAGCACGCGCAAGCCGGTCAGCGGCGCGGGCCGCAAGGTGGAAGCCAAGGCGTCCATTAGTTGAAGGCGGCGATGCCGGTGATGGCGCGGCCGATGATCAGCGCGTGCACATCGTGCGTGCCTTCATAGGTGTTGACCACTTCCAGGTTGACCAGGTGGCGGATGACGCCGAACTCGTCGGAAATGCCGTTGCCACCCATCATGTCGCGCGCCACTCTGGCAATATCGAGCGCCTTGCCGCAGCTGTTGCGTTTCATGATAGAGGTGATTTCCACGGCCGGCGAGCCTTCATCCTTCATGCGGCCCAGGCGCAAGCAGCCTTGCAAGCCCATGGTGATTTCCGTCAGCATGTCGGCCAGTTTCTTTTGCACCAGCTGGTTCGCTGCCAATGGGCGGCCGAATTGCTGGCGGTCCATCGTGTACTGGCGTGCCTTCAGATAGCAGTCCTCGGCCGCGCCCAGCGCGCCCCAGGCAATGCCGTAGCGGGCGCTGTTCAGGCAAGTGAACGGGCCTTTCAGGCCGCGCACGTCGGGGAAGGCGTTTTCTTCAGGGCAGAACACTTCATCCATGACGATTTCGCCGGTGATGCTGGTGCGCAAGCCGACCTTGCCGTGGATTTCCGGCGCCGACAAGCCTTTCCAGCCTTTTTCCAGCACGAAGCCGCGGATCGCGCCTTCATCGTCCTTGGCCCAGACGACGAACACGTCGGCGATCGGGCTGTTGGTGATCCACATCTTTGCGCCCGACAGGCTGTAGCCGCCCGGCACTTTACGGGCGCGCGTGACCATGCTGCCAGGGTCGGAGCCGTGGTTCGGTTCCGTCAGGCCGAAGCAACCGATGTATTCGCCCGTCGCCAGTTTCGGCAGGTATTTCTGTTTGGTTTCTTCGTTGCCGAAGGCATTGATCGGCACCATCACCAAGGACGATTGCACGCTCATCATCGAACGGTAGCCCGAATCGACGCGCTCGACTTCGCGTGCGGCCAGGCCGTAGCAAACATAGTTCAGGCCGGCGCCGCCGTATTCTTCGGGAATGGTGGTGCCCAGCAAGCCCAGCTCGCCCATTTCGCGGAAGATGGCCGCATCCGTGCGGCCATGGCGGAACGATTCGAGTACGCGTGGCACCAGGCTGCCCTGGCAATAGTCGCGGGCCGCTTCCAGCACGGCGCGTTCATCGCCCGTCAGTTGTTCTTCCAGCAGCAGGGGGGAATTCCAGTCGAATACGGTTTTGCTCATCACAGGCCTCGCAGGTGAGCGCCGGTGACCGGCGCAAGATTGAATATGGCTCATGGTAGGTTTTTGCCTAGCCTTGCGCAAACGATTTTTTCGCACCCAGACATGCGTTCTGCGCATATCTTGCGGCATACTAGGAGCCTTTCACCGGCCGGATAACTCCATGTCACGCAAAATCCCCATGCTGCAAGCCCTGAACTGCTTCGAGGCGGCGGCGCGGCACCAGAGCTACACGCATGCGGCGCGCGAACTGTCGCTGACGCAAAGTGCCGTGTCGCGCCAGATATCCTCCCTGGAAAGCTTTCTTGGCGTGCAACTGTTCCAGCGCACGCGCCATGGCGTGCTGCTGACCAGCGCCGGCGCCGCGTATGCGCGGCAGATCGCGGCCCGCCTCGATGGCCTCGAGCGCGACACGCTCGACACCATGGCGCGCCAGGGTGGTGGCGGCGCCTTGCAGCTGGCCTCGGTCCCCACGTTTGCCACGCGCTGGCTGATGCCGCGGCTGGCTTCACTGGCGGGCTTGCACCCGGACATCGTCGTGCACATCGATGCCTATACGAAACCGTTCATGTTTGCCGATACGGAATACGATGGCGCCCTGTACGCGGGCACGCCCGAGCAGCTGGCGCGCTGGCCCGGCACGCGCGCCACCTTGCTCATGCATGAAGAAATCGTGCCCGTCGCCAGCCCACGCCTGCTGGCCGCGCGCAGCGCCTGGCAGCCGCAGGATTTATTGGAATTGACCTTGTTGCAGCAAAGTACGCGCCCGGGCGCCTGGCGCCAGTGGTTTGACGCCATGCAGGTCGATGGGGAACTGGCGCGCTACGGCGCCCGCTATGAGCTGTTTTCCATGCTGGCCATGGCGGCCGTGCAGGGGCAGGGCGTGGTCTTGCTGCCACGCATGCTGGTCGAAGCGGAACTGGCGCGCGGCGAGCTGCGCATCGCATGCGAGCGCCCACTGCGCGGCCAGCGCGCGTATTACCTGATCACGCCCGAGGCGGCGCATGAAAAACTGGCCTTGCAGCAGTTCCGGCGATGGCTGCAGGACGAGGCGGCTTAGGCGACCTTGGCCGTGTCGAAATGGGGATTGTCGATCAGGCCGATCTGGTTGCCGAACGGGTCGAGCAATTCCACCGTGCGGATGCCGTCGCCCACGTCCGTGAGCGGGTGGTGCAGGCTGCCGCCCAGTGCCACGATGCGTTCGACCTCTGCCTCGATGCCGTCCACGCCCCAGTACGTCACGCTGCCCTGCGTGCCAGGCTGGCCGTCCGGCAGCAAGCCCAGCTCGAAGCCGCCGATGGCAAAGCCAACATAGAACGGCTGGTCGAAATACGGCGCCGTGCCGAATACCTGGCTGTACCAGGCCTTGGCCTTGTCCAGGTCGGGGACGGGATAGGTGACGGTGCGTAAACCCTTGATCATGTTCTGCTCCTGATGAATGAAGAATACGGTCATCATGCCACCGGCGCGCGGCGCGTGATTGTAAAAATGGAAGGTATTCAAGTGCGCCGGCCCGCCAGCCACGCTTCGGGCGAACTACGGGCGAAATCCTGGAAGTCGTGGATCAGGTGCGACTGGTCGAAATAGCCATATTGCAAGGCCACTTGCGCCCAGTCCTGCTGGCCCGCCAGGCTTTGCATGCCCTGGCTGGCCGCGCGAAAGCGGCAGATGCGGGCAAACAGCTTCGGGCTGATGCCCACTTGCTGGCGAAATTGCAGCGCCAGGTGCTGGCGCGACACGCCCAGCTGCCGCGCCAGGCCATCCACGCGCACCTGACCCGATGCCGCCTCGATGGCCGCGATCGCGTGGTCGGCCGCGCCAGCCTGGCGCCGTGGCGGCGCGGTGCGCAAGCGCAGCAGCAAATATTCTTGCAAAATGGAAACTCGTTGCACGTTGCTCAAAGGCTCGCTCCATAGCGCGTCACCGAGGCGCGCCGCCAGCTCGCGGCCCCACAGCTGCTGCAATCCCGTGCGGCCATCGTTGAGTTCACACAAGGGCAGCTGGAAGAAGCGTGCCGCCGCGCCCGGTTTGAAGCGGGCCGCCACCGTCTGCACGAGGCCCTGGCTGACGACGGCAATGGGCGCCGTCATCATGCCGACGGCAAAGCTGGCGTCCTGCTGGTCCTGGCACAGGATGTCGATGCAATTGTCGGGCAAGACCTGGTGCGTGAAGGGCGTGGCGCCCGTCTGCACGCGGCACGTCCAGACGCACTCCAGCCAGGGCCGCAGGGCGGGGATGGGCGGATATTCCTGGTAGACGATCATGGCCGGCTTTGATGCAAAGAACAAGATTGCGTATATCTTACACAGCATAATTGTGCGCCGGCCAAAATATGCGCGCCCGGGCCGCCAGCGCGCCGCGCTATCGGGCGGCGACAACCAGTATAATGCTCGGTTCATATCCACTATTGGCCGCACATCATGCAAGATAAATATAGTCCCGCCGACGTCGAACAAGCCGCCCAATCGCACTGGAAGGCGATCGACGCCTATAAAGCCGTCGAACACGACCCGCGTTTCCCAAAAGGCAAGTATTTTGCCTGCTCGATGCTGCCTTACCCTTCGGGCAAGCTGCACATGGGTCACGTGCGCAACTATACGATCAATGACGTGATGTACCGCTACCTGCGCATGAACGGCTACAACGTGCTCATGCCGATGGGCTGGGATGCGTTCGGCATGCCGGCGGAAAACGCGGCCATGGCCAACAACGTGCCGCCCGCGCAATGGACGTACTCGAACATCGCCCACATGAAGCAGCAGATGGAATCGATGGGCCTGGCCATCGACTGGTCGCGCGAAATGACCGCCTGCAAGCCCGAATACTACAAATGGAACCAGTGGATGTTCCTCAAGATGCTGGAAAAAGGCATCATCTACAAGAAGACCGGTACCGTGAACTGGGATCCGATCGACCAGACCGTGCTTGCCAACGAACAAGTAGTCGATGGCAAGGGCTGGCGTTCTGGCGCGCTGATCGAAAAGCGCGAAATCCCCATGTACTACGCGCGTATCACCGATTACGCGGAAGAATTGCTGGCCTATGTGGATGACAAGCTGCCGGGCTGGCCCGAGCGCGTGCGCACCATGCAGACCAACTGGATCGGCAAGTCGACGGGCGTGCGCTTCGCCTTCCCGCACACAATCGCGGATGCCGAAGGCGCCCTGATCGGCGACGGCAAGCTGTATGTGTTTACCACGCGTCCTGACACCGTCATGGGCGTGACCTTCTGCGCCGTGGCCGCCGAGCACCCGCTGGCCATCCACGCCGCGCAAAGCAATCCTGCGCTGGCGGCCTTCAACGCCGAATGCAAGCTCGGTTCCGTGATCGAAGCGGACATGGCAACGATGGAGAAGAAGGGCATGCCGACCGGCCTGTTCGTCACCCATCCGTTGACGGGTGCGCAAGTGGAAGTCTGGGTCGGCAACTACGTCCTGATCACCTACGGCGATGGCGCCGTGATGGGCGTGCCGGCGCACGACGAACGCGATTTCGGCTTTGCCAAGAAATACAATCTGCCGATCAAGCAAGTGATCGAAGTCAAGGGCCAGGAATTTTCGACGGATGCCTGGCAGGAATCGTATGGCAGCAAGGACGGCGTCTGCGTCGCTTCCGGCAAATACGACGGCCTGCATTTCGCTTCCGCCGTCGATGCGGTGGCGGCCGACCTGGCCGAACTGGGCCTGGGCGAAAAGAAAACCACGTTCCGCCTGCGCGACTGGGGCATTTCGCGCCAGCGCTACTGGGGCACGCCGATCCCGATGATCCATTGCGCCGATTGCGGCGTGGTACCGGTGCCGGAAAAAGATCTGCCGGTAGTGCTGCCGGAAGACTGCGTGCCGGACGGCACGGGCAATCCGCTGAACAAATATGAAGCCTTTTTGCAGTGCGACTGCCCGCAGTGCGGCAAGCCGGCGCGCCGCGAGACGGACACCATGGATACCTTCGTCGATTCGTCGTGGTACTACATGCGCTATACCTCGCCAGGCTCGAACGACGCCATGGTCGACGCGCGCAACGATTACTGGATGCCGATGGACCAGTACATCGGCGGCATCGAACACGCCGTCATGCACTTGCTGTACGCGCGCTTCTGGACCAAGATCATGCGCGACTTCGGCCTGGTCAAGTTCGACGAGCCATTCGTCAACCTGCTGACGCAGGGCATGGTGCTCAACGAAACCTACTTCCGCAAGGACGCGGCGGGCAAGACCACCTGGTTCAACCCGGACGACGTGCGCCTGTCGCTTGATGACAAGGGCCGTCCGCAAAGCGCCGTCCTGGTGGCCGACGGCCAGCCGGTGGAAATCGGCGGCACGGAAAAAATGTCGAAGTCGAAGAACAACGGTATCGACCCGCAAGCGCAGATCGAGCAGTACGGCGCCGACACGGCCCGCCTGTTCACCATGTTCGCTTCGCCGCCGGAACAGACGCTGGAATGGTCGGGCAGCGGCGTCGAAGGCGCTAACCGCTTCCTGCGCCGCGTGTGGAACTTCGGTTACGCGCAGTCGGCCACGATCCAGGCCGCACTGGCTGGCGGTGCCGCACCGGCCACGGGCGACGCGCAGAAAAACCTGCGCCGCGAATTGCACAAGCTGCTGCAGCAAGCCGATTACGACTTGAAGCGCATCCAGTACAACACCGTGGTGTCGGCCTGCATGAAGATGCTCAATACGCTGGAATCGGCGAAGCTCGATGACAGCGCGCAGTCGAAGGCGCTGATCGCCGAAGGCTTCTCCATCTTCCTGCGCCTGCTTAACCCTGTCGCGCCGCACATCACCCACGTGCTGTGGCAGGAACTGGGCTACGCTGGCGTGCACGGCGATCTGCTCAACGTGGCATGGCCGCAGGTCGACCCGGCCGCATTGGAACAGTCCGAGATCGAGATGATGATCCAGGTGAACGGCAAGCTGCGTGGCTCGATCACGGTTGCCAAGGATGCGGACAAGGCCAGCATCGAAGCGGCCGCGCTGGCGTGCGAAAGTGTGCAGAAGTACGTCGAGACCACGCCGAAGAAGATCATCGTCGTGCCAGGCAAGTTAATCAGCATCGTGGTGTAATCATGACGACTTCCTCTCAAGTATCGCTGTTGGGCCGCCGCGCCGTGCTGGCGTTGGGCCTGACCGTTTTGCTGTCGGCCTGCGGCTTTCATTTGCGCGGTTCGAACGGCAGTTTCATGCTGCCGTTCGCGACGATGTACATCGGCTTGCCCGACTCGTCGCCGCTGGCGATCGGTCTGAAACGCTATATCCGCGCCATTGGCAGCACGGAGGTGGTCAATACCAAGGATGGCGCCGACGCCGTCCTCGAGGTGCTCACCGATCCGGAGAGGAATCGTACCAAGACCATTTTGTCCCTGAATACCAGCGGTCGCGTACAAGAGTACCAACTTGGCTATGCGATCAATTTCCGCGTATTGGACAAGGCCGGCAACCAGCTGCTGGCGCCGACGACCATCAGCCTGGTGCGTCCTATCACCTTCGACGACAGGCAGGTGCTGGCCAAGGAAACCGAGGAAGCGGCGCTGTACCGCGACATGCGCAACGACCTGGTGCAACAGATCATGCGCCGCCTGGCCGCCATCAAGCCGGTGCTGCCGGCCATGTCGGTGGCGCCAGTGGCGCCCGTGACGCCGGTCGCGCCGGCAGCCCCGCAGCAGTAACGGGGACGCCATGCAATTGCGGATAGACGCGCTCGATGGGCATGTGGCCAAGCCGCTGGCGCAGCTGTATGTGATCACCAGCGACGAACACCTGCTGGCGCTGGAAGCGGCCGACAAGATCCGCCGCGCGGCGCGCGCGCAAGGGTTTTCCGAGCGCGACGTGCTGACGGTGGAGCGCAGCTTCAAGTGGGGCGAACTGCTGGCGGCGAACCAGGAGCTGTCGCTGTTCGGCGATAAAAAACTGATCGAGCTGCGCATCCCCACCGGCAAGCCGGGCAAGGATGGCGGCGCGGCGCTGCAAAGCTACGCCAAAAACCTCAGTCCCGATAATCTGACCCTGATCACCTTGCCCAAGCTGGACTGGGCCACGCAGAAGGCGGCCTGGGTCGCCAGCCTGCAGCAGGCGGCCGTGTATATCGACATTCCGAATGTGGAACGGGCGCAGTTGCCGGCATGGATATCGCAGCGCCTGGCCGCGCAGGGGCAAAGCGCCGAACGGGCCAGCATCGACTTCATCGCCGAACGGGTGGAAGGCAACTTGCTGGCGGCGCACCAGGAAATCCAGAAACTGGGCTTGCTGCATGCCGCTGGCAAGCTGACGTACGAACAAGTGCAGGACGCGGTGCTGAACGTGGCCCGCTACGATGTCTTCAAGCTGTCCGAAGCCATGCTGGCCGGCGACCCGGCGCGCCTGGTGCGCATGCTCGAAGGCTTGAAAGGCGAGGGCGAGGCGCTGCCGCTGGTCTTGTGGGCCGTCTCCGAGGAAATCCGCACGCTGTTAAAATTGAAGGCCGGCATGGCGCAAGGGCGTCCATTGGGCGCGCTGCTGAAGGAGTACCGCATCTGGGGTCCGCGCGAGCGGATGATGGAACCGGCCCTGCGGCGCATTTCGCTGCCCGTGCTGGAAGCGGCGCTGCAGCAGGCGGCGCAGGTGGACAAGATGATCAAGGGCTTGCGCGCCAAGGGCTACGCGGGCGATGCCTGGGACGCCATGCTGCAGCTGGGCCTGAAGATCGCCCGAGGTTAACTTTTATGGATACGAGCATGGACATCACAGAATATATGCAGGACGTGGGCACGCGCGCGCGCGCCGCTTCGCGCGCCATGGCGCGTGCCGACAGCGCCACGCGCAACCACGCCTTGAGCCTGATCGCCGCCGCCATCGTGCGCGATGCCGATCTGCTGCGCGCGGCCAACCAGCGCGATCTCGATGCGGCCGCTGCCGCCGGCCTGGCGCCGGCCATGCTCGACCGCCTGACCCTGTCCGATGCGGCCATTGCCACCATGGTCGAAGGTTTGACGCAGATCGTGTCGCTGGCCGATCCGATCGGTGAAATCTCGAACATGAAATTCCGCCCGACAGGCATCCAGGTGGGCCAGATGCGCGTGCCGCTGGGCGTTATCGGCATCATCTATGAAGCGCGTCCGAACGTGACGGTGGACGCGGCCGGCCTGTGCATCAAGAGCGGCAACGCGACGATCTTGCGCGGCGGCTCGGAAGCGATCCACTGCAACCGCGCGCTGGCCAAGCTGGTGGCCGAAGGCCTGCAGGGAGCAGGCCTGCCGGCCGATGCCGTGCAAGTCATCGACACCACAGACCGTGCCGCCGTCGGCGCCCTGATCACCATGCCGCAGTACGTTGACGTCATCGTGCCGCGCGGCGGCAAAGGCCTGATCGCGCGCCTGATGGAAGAAGCTACGGTACCGATGATCAAGCACCTCGACGGCATCTGCCACGTCTACATCGACGCCAAGGCCGATATCAGGAAGGCGATCGATATCGGCTTCAACGCGAAATGCCACCGCTACGGCACCTGCAACACCATGGAAACCCTGTTGGTGTCGCGCGCCATCGCCGCCACCGTGCTGCCGCAACTGGCCGAACTGTACCTGACCAAGCAGGTGGAACTGCGCGCCGATCCGGAAAGCCATGCGATCCTGGCCGCCGCCGCTTATCCGCACCTGGTGCCTGCCACCGAGGAAGACTGGTCCACCGAATACCTGGCGGCCATCCTGTCGGTGAAGGTGGTCGACGGTATCGACGAGGCGATGGACCACATCAACCAGTATTCATCGAAGCACACGGAATCGATCATCACGGAAGACTACAGCGATGCGCTGCGCTTCCTGCGCGAAGTCGATTCCGCCTCGGTGATGGTGAACGCGTCGACGCGTTTCGCCGACGGTTTTGAGTATGGCCTGGGTGCCGAGATCGGCATCTCGAACGACAAGCTGCACGCGCGCGGTCCGGTGGGCCTGGAAGGCCTGACCTCGCTCAAGTACGTGGTATTCGGCCACGGCGAAGTCCGCAAGTAGTCTCCTCGCGGGCGGCCCACAAGGCGGCCCGTGCTCTGTTTCTCTCCACCTCCGACACTGGGAACCCCATGCTCTTTCTCTGGACCAAAGCCTTCCACATCATCTTCGTCATATCCTGGTTCGCCGGCCTGTTTTACCTGCCGCGCATCTTCGTGAACCTGGCGATGGAGACGGAAACGGTGGCCACCGAGCGCCTGCTGCTGATGGCGCGCAAGCTGTACCGCTTCATGTCGTTGCTGGCGCTGCCGGCGATGGTGCTGGGGCTGGCCCTGATGTGGATGCTGTACGGCGGGGGCGAAGGCCGCATGAAGATGCCGGGCTGGATGCACGCCAAGCTGACGTTCGTGGTGCTGCTGCTTGGCTATCACCACGCCTGCGGTTCCATCCTGCGCAAGTTTGAAAAAGGTCTTAACAAGCGCAGCCACACCTGGTTCCGCTGGTTTAATGAAGTGCCGGTGGTGATGCTGCTGGCCGTCGTCGTGCTGGTCGTGGTCAAGCCTTTCTAAGGGAGTCGAGATGAGTGCAAGCCAGAACAAAGTCGTGCAGTATTTCTTCGCCCCCCACTCGCCATGGACCTATTTGGGCCACGCGCGCCTGATGGCCATCGCCGCGAAGACGGGCGCACAGATCGACGTGCGTCCCTTCGACCTGGGCAAGGTCTTCAGCGTCTCGGGCGGCCTGCCGCTGGCCAAGCGCGCGCCGCAGCGCCAGGCCTACCGCCTGGCCGAACTGGCGCGCTGGTCCGCCTTTTTGCAAGTGCCATTGACCCTGCAGCCAAAGTTCTTTCCCGTGTCGCCGGAAGCGTCGGCCAAGCTGATCATCGCCACGCGCCTGGCGCACGGCGTGGAAGCCTCGCTGAACCTGGCGCACGCCATCATGCGCGGCCTGTGGGCCGAAGAGCGCAACATCGGCGACGAGGAAACCCTGGTGCAGATCGCGCTCGATGCCGGTTTCGATGGCCGCCAGTTGCTGAAAACGTCGGAAACGGCCAGCGTGCAGGCGGAATACGACGCGAATACGGAAGCGGCCACCGCCGCCAATATCTTTGGCTCGCCGTGGTACATCGTCGATGGCGAAGGCTACTGGGGCCAGGACCGTCTCGATTTCGTCGAGCGCGCGCTGGATGCAAAATAGATAGGGATGTAGGTCGGATTAGCGCCCCGCGCGTAATCCGACAAGCTCAGTCGGCAGCGCATGTCGGCTTACGCCCTGGCGGGCTAAGCCGACCTACGTGATATGCAGGATTTTTAGTTAATTGTTTTTCAACGGATAAAAGGTATCCTCATTATGGCTTCATATTTTTGCCCATGCCCGCGCGGCATGGAAGCGGCGCTGGCCGAGGAACTGGGCGAGATCGCCCAGGATAGTGCGACCATGAAGGTCCACAACCAGGTACCGGGCGGCGTACACTGCTCGGGCGACCTGCTCGATTCCTATCGCATCAACCTGCATTCGCGCATCGCTTCGCGCGTGCTGATGCGCATGGCCCATTCCGGCTACAAGACGGAAAACGACATCTATGACCTGACCCTGGCGCAATCCTGGGAAGACTGGTTCGGCGTGCACCACACGATCCGCGTCGATGTCACGGCCGTCAAATCGCCGCTGCGCAGCCTGGAATTCACGACACTGAAAATCAAGGATGCGATCTGCGACCGCTTCCGCGACCAGTTCAACGAACGTCCTTCGGTCAACACCAAGACGCCGGACATGCGCATCGTCGGCTTCCTCGACGCACACACGTTTACCGTCTACCTCGACACCTCGGGCGAAGCCCTGTTCAAGCGCGGCTGGCGCGAAGAGACGGGCGACGCGCCGCTGCGCGAAAACCTGGCCGCCGGCCTGCTGCGCGTGTCGGGCTGGAAGCCTGGCATGGTGCTGTTCGACCCGATGTGCGGTTCCGGCACCATCCTTGCCGAAGCGGCGCAGATGCTGCAGGGGATTCCACCGGGCGCGTCGCGCCAGTTCGCGTTTGAAAACTTCCACGACTTCGACCCCGCGCCGTGGAATGCCATGAAAAACGCCATCAAGGTCAATCCGCTGCCAGCCGAACCGACGATTTTCGGCAGCGATATCTCGGGCGACATGGTCGCCATGACGCGCCACAACCTGCGTTGCGCCGGCGTGCGCTTCGAGGTGCCCTTGAAACAGATCGAGGCGCAGGAAGTCAAGCCGCCAAGCGACGTGCCGGGCATCATGCTGACCAACCCGCCGTACGGCGAGCGTATCGGCGTGCGCGGCGACAGCACCATCCCGGAAGATGAACTGTCGACGTCCTTCTACTCGGCCATGGGCACGACCCTGAAGCAGCGTTTCGCCGGCTGGACCGTGTTCCTGTTCACGGCCGACCTGGGCTTGCCCAAGCTGCTGCGCCTGAAGGAAGCGCGCAAAACGCCATTCTTCAACGGTGCGCTGGAATGCCGTTTGTTCCGCTTTGATATGGTCGCAGGCTATAACCGCCGCGAAGAAGCGAAACCGAAGCCACAGCAGTAAGCATTCACCGCAAGACACCCGCAGTAACCCCGCGCGCGGGCCAATGCAGGTCCGCGCGCCACTTTGGATCCGCCATGTTTCCCACCCCTCCGGCCGATGTGCCGCCAGACCCGGTTACCCCCGTTCCGCCTCCCACGCCGAGCCACATGGCGCCGCTGAGCCGCGGCGCGCTGGCGATGATGCTGGCCGGGCTGTCGATGCTGGGCCCCCTGTCGATCGATACGTATCTGCCCGCGTTTGGCGCGATCCAGGGTTCGCTGCAGGCGTCGCCGCTGGAAGTGCAGCAGTCGCTGACGTTCTACATGCTGGCCTTTGCCGGCATGGTGCTGTGGCATGGCGCAATCTCGGACACCTTTGGCCGGCGCAACGTCATCCTCGTGTCCCTGCTGATGTTTGCCATCGGCTCGCTGGGCTGCGCTTCGGCGCACACGGTGCACTACCTGTGGTTCTTCCGCATCATGCAGGGCGTCTCGGCCGGCGCCGGCGTGGTGATCAGCCGCGCCATCATCCGCGACCTGTATGCCGATGCGGCGGCGGCGCGGCTGCTGTCGCTGGTGACGATGATCTTTTCCATCGCCCCGGCCGTGGCGCCGATTCTCGGCGGCTGGATCGTCATCTGGTTCGACTGGCGCTCGATCTTCCTGTTCCTCGCCTTTTACACGGTGGTGCTGCTGGCGTTCTGCTACTGGCGCTTGCCCGAAACCCTGCCTTTGGCCAAGCGCCAGCCGTTCAATCCGCGTTTCCTCGCGTCGAGCTATGGCCAGATCCTGCGCTCGCCCCTGTTCCACATCAAGGCGGGCATCGTCGCCCTCAATTTCGCGGGCCTGTTCCTGTTCATCACGGCCGCGCCGGAAATGCTGCCCAAGCAGCTGGGCCTGGGACCATCGCAATTCGCCTGGCTGTTCATTCCCTGCGTGAGCGGGATTTTCATGGGCGCCGCGGCGGCCAACCGCATCGCCGGCAAGGTCACGTTCGCGCGCCAGATCGGCATCGGCTTTGCCTTCCTGCTGTGCGCCGCCAGCGTCAATGTCGTGTATCACCTGTTCCTGCCGCCATCGTTGCCCTGGTCGGTGTTGCCCCTGTTCTTCTACACCTTCGGCATGTCGCTGGTGGGGCCGGGCGCGACCCTGCTGGCGCTTGACCTGTTCCCGCATATCCGTGGCACGGTGGCCTCGTGCCAGTCGTTTGCCAGCACCTTGCTGGGCGCCGTGGTGGCTGGCGTGATCTCGCCGCTGCTGTCCGGTTCCGTGCTGTGGCTGGCGTCGGGCCAGTTGGCGTTTACGGGGCTGGCGCTGGCCCTGTGGCTGATATCGCGGCGCTTCCGCCACCGTTTGCTGGGTTCCTTCAAGGCATAAGTTTCCACTGTAGAAGGCTGGATTTATTTCAACTTAATTTTCTATATTGCAAGTAATATCCGGCGCTTATGATAAGATGACTGCTTTCCCGGCATCCTCTCAGGCAACACATTTTTTGCTTACAGGAGTGGAGGATTCTTCTGAACGTGGCCGCGCTTCGCTGCTGAGCGCTCATCCTTTTCGAACCGGCAATGCCTGATACGATGCATCAATCTGATCAAGATATACGCAATCGCCTGCTGATTGCCCGCCTGCCGGCCATGCCGCAGATCCTCCTCAAGCTGATCGCCCACCTGCAGGCCGACGATGCCGGCATGCCGGAGCTGGCCGCCCTGATCGCCAAGGATGCGGGCATGACCAGCAAGATACTCGGCGTGGCCAACAGCTCGGCCTACCATCGCCAGAGCAAGGTCGTCAGCCTGGAGCAATCGCTCGTCTCGCTCGGCACGGACATGATCAAGACCCTGGTCATCAGCGAATCTGTCTTCCAGACCTTCAACAGCTTCCCTCATTCCGGCAGCACGGATTTGCGCGCCTTCTGGAAAAGTTCGCTGTCGGCCGCCGTCATGGCGCGCGCGCTGGCCAAGGCCATGGCCTATCCGCACGCCGAGGAAGCGTATCTGGCCGGCTTGCTGCACAACGTGGGCCGGCTGGCCTTGCTGGCCACGGCGCCGAAGGAATACGCCTTCAATTTCACGGCGCGCGACGATGCCGCCCTGTGCGCGGTGGAGCAGCGCACCTTGCAGATCACGCATGCGGAAGCGGGGGCCTGGCTGATCGAACGCTGGCATCTCGATTCCTTCCTGGCCGACAGCGTGCTGTATCACCATGAACCGCTGGCGCGCCTGGAAGCGAGCCATCCCCTGATCCGCATCGTGCGTCTGGCGCACCTGTTGTGCTGCCATGCGGACGATGCGGACGAGGCCGAGTCCATCACGCAGGCGGCAAGCCTGTGTGCGCTGGACGTCGAGACACTGGACGACCTGGCCGGCAGCGTCGCGCGCCAGGTAGAGCAGGCCGCCCAGCACTTGGGCATCGACCTGGCCGGCGCGGACGATATCGCCACGCCGCCCGCGTATGCGCCGCCATCCGTCGATCCGGTGCAGCGGCGCCTGTCCGACGAAGTGCGCAATATGGTGCTGGTGTCCGAAGTGGGGCAGACCTTCGCCCGGCAGCAGGGCGAGAGCAGCCTGCTCGAAGCCATCACGCGCTCGGCGCGCATCCTGTTCGATTTCGACACCGCCGTCATCCTGCTGCAAAACGCCACCGGCCATGCGCTCGTCGGCGTGGCGGCGGGCGAGCATCAGCAGCGCCTGGCCGGCTTCTCGATCCCGTTGGCCAAGGGCGGGCCTTTGGCTGCCTCCGCGCTCGAGTGCCAGCTGGCGTTCCTGAAACGCGACATGCCGGCGCTGGGCATCGTCGAAGAGCAGCTGTTCCGCATTCTCGGTACCGACAGCCTGGTTTGCGTGCCGCTCGTGGCGGGCCAGCGCAGCCTCGGCGTGCTTATTGGCGGCGTGGCGGCGTGGCAGATTCCCGCTTGCCAGAAGCGCGAAGGTTTTTTGCGCGCGTATGCCAACCAGGCCGCCACGGCGCTGGAAACGGCCTTCAGCGCGCGCGGGCTGGCGCGGCGCCAGCTCGATCACGTGGCCGAGGAATACCGCGCCGCGTCGCGCCGCGTCGTGCATGAAGTGAACAACCCGCTGTCCATCATCAAGAACTACCTGAGCGTGCTCGATCACAAGCTGGAAAAGCAGGAACCGGTGTCGGGCGAAATGGCGATCCTGAACGAGGAAATCGACCGGGTCGGCCAGTTGATCGGCGGCCTGGCCGATCTGCAGCCGGCAGCGGCCAGCGGCGTGACCGATTGCGCGCGCGTCGTCGACGATGTGCTGCGCCTGTTCCGCGCTACCGATTTCCTGCCGCCGAAGATCGAGGTGGTCACGCGCATGCAGGATGCGCCATGCGAGGTGGAGGCCGATGCCGACATGCTCAAGCAAATCCTGCTCAATCTGCTGAAAAACGCCGTCGAAGCCTTGCCCGATGGCGGGCGCATCGAAGTGGCGAACCGTGGCCACGTCAACCGCGACCGCCGCCTGTACCTGGAACTGTGCGTCAGCGACAATGGCGCCGGCCTGGCGCCGGAAGTGCTGGCCAATCTGTTCTCGCCTGTGCGCAGCAGCAAGGAAGGCGCGCATCACGGTCTGGGCCTGTCCATCGTGCATGACCTGGTCACGCGCCTGCATGGCGTGATCGGCTGCCGCAGCAGCAAGTCCGGCACCTCGTTTGAAATTCTACTGCCCATTCCCTTGCCGGCGAGCGCTGCAGCCGCGCTGCCCGCGCCCGGCAATACCGCCTTGTCTTCGTAACGTCCATGAACTCCTCCGCCATTCCGTTTGACCTGGAAAACAGCCCGCGCATCCTGCTGGTCGACGACGAGCCCCGTTTGCTCGCCTCCCTCCACGAATTGCTGAAGGACCGCGGCTACCAGCTGCACACGGCCACCTGCGGCAGCGAGGCGCTGGCGCAGTTGTCGAAACTGCGCTTCGACCTGATCCTGCTCGACTTGCGCCTGCCCGACATGAGCGGCCATGAAATCATGGACCACATCAACCGGCGCGGCATCGAAGGCGACGTGATCGTCATGAGCGGCGACGTCGGCATCGAGGCGGCCATCGGTGCCCTGAAACGTGGCGCCTACGATTATCTGCGCAAGCCCTACAGCCGTGAAGAGCTGCTCAAGACGGTGGAGAACGCGCTGCAAAAGCGCAAGCTGGCGCTGGAAAACGAGCGCATCGCGCTGCAGCTGGAAAACTCGGAAAAGATGTACCGCTACCTGGTCGACAGCTCGCCCGACATCATCTATACCTTGAACCACGAAGGCCGCATCACCTTCATCAACGACAGGGTGCACCAGTTGCTGGGCTTTAGCCGCGAAGAGCTGATCGGCAGCCATTACTCGATCCTCGTGCACGATGAAGACCAGGAGCGGGCGCGCTATGCTTTCAATGAGCGTCGCCTCGACGAACGCGCCTCGCGCAATGTGGAACTGCGCCTGAAGTGCCATAGCGGCACTGGCAGCGACCGCACCTTCAACAACACCTTGATGACGATTCCGCTCAATTCGATCGGCATGCACAGCCACGATCAGGAAGCGAAAAAGCAGGAGTACTTCGGCACCTACGGCGTGGCGCGCGACATCACCGACCGCAAGCGCGCCGAGGAAGTCATCTCCTACCAGGCTTATCACGACATCCTGACGGACCTGCCGAACCGCATGCTGTTCAAGGACCGCCTGGGGCTGGCCGTGATCCAGGCGCGGCGCAAGCTGACGGAACTGGCCGTGATGTTCATCGACCTCGACCGCTTCAAGCTGGTCAACGATACCCTGGGCCACGTGAAGGGCGACGAATTGCTGCAGCAGGTGGCGCTGCGCCTGAAGGATTGTCTGCGCCGCGGCGATACGCTGGCGCGCCAGGGCGGCGATGAATTCACCATCGTGCTGCCGGAACTGCGCGACCGCCAGGATGCGCGCCTGATCGCCGACAAATTCCTCGAATGCCTGCACCAGCCGTTCGACCTCGATGGCAACCAGGTGCATATCTCGGCCTCGATCGGCATCGCCATCTATCCGGGCGACGGCGAGACCATCGACGAGCTGCTGCGCCATGCCGACATCGCCATGTACCAGGTCAAGGCGCTGGGCAAGAACGGCCACAGTTTTTATCACGAGTCCATGCTCGACGTGTCGCACCAGAAGATCGCGCTCGAGCAAAGCTTGCGCAAGGCGCTGGAGCTGAACCAGCTGGAGATGTATTACCAGCCGCAGGTGGACGTGATGACGGGCCGCATCGTCGGCGCCGAAGGCCTGATGCGCTGGAACCACCCGCAGCGCGGCTTGCTGACGGCCGGCGAATTCTTGCCGTTTGCCGAGGAAAACGGCTTGATGCTGCCGATCTCGGACTGGATGCTGGGCGCGCTGTGCCGCGACCTGGTGCAGTGGAACGCGGCCGGCGGCGAAGCCGTGCGCTTGTCGCTCAATTTGTCGCCGCAATACCTGGACCGGGGCGACTTCTTCGAGAAGATGCGTGGCGCGCTGACGCGCTATGGCATCGCGCCGGAAAAGATCGAAGTGGAGATCACGGAAAACATCTGCATCCGCAACCCGCAGTATGCGATCGAGCAGTTGAACAAGCTGTGCCAGCTGGGCGTGTCGGTGGCCATCGATGATTTCGGCACTGGCTACTCCTCGCTGTCGTACCTGCACCGCTTCCCCATCCACACGATCAAGATCGACCAGTCGTTTGTGAAGGAAATCCACGACGAGCACGGACACTATCCCGTCATCCTGGCCATCATCTCGATCGCGCGCGGCCTGGGCCTGCACCTGATCGCCGAGGGCGTGGAGACGGAAGGGCAGGCGCGCTACCTGCAGGACAAGGGCTGTACCACGATGCAGGGCTACTTGTACCATCGGCCCATTTCGCTGGGCAGCTTCATCGGCGTGCTGCAGGAGCAGAACCGTCTGATCGCCGATGCCGCCCCCGCGCCGTCCCAGACGCTGACCATCGAGGCTTGATCGTGTCGCTTGCCGATCCCCGCTCCACGGCCGCTCATTCCACAGCTGCTCATTACACAGCTGATTATCTGCGTCTGAAAGGTCTGGCCGAGAAGGGCAATGCAAACGCCCAGCACAGCCTGGGCTTCATGTATTTCAATGGCCAGGGCATCGAGCAAAGCTATGCGCAGGCGCTGCACTGGTATGGCCTGGCTGCCGCGCAGGGACTCGAGCATGCGCAATACAACCTGGGCGTGATGTGCCAGAAGGGCCAGGGCGTGCCGCAGGATTTTGCGCAGGCGGCGCACTGGTACCAGCAGGCGGCCGAGCAGGGTTACGCGGCGGCGCAGTACAACCTGGGCTGGCTGTACGCCAAGGGCCAGGGACTCGCGCAAGACAGCGGACAAGCCATGCTGTGGTTCAGCCGCGCGGCGGAACAGGGCGACGCCGGTGCGCAAAACAATCTGGGCATGATGTATGACAATGGCAAGGGCGTGCCGCAGGACTTCGTGCAAGCGATCGCCTGGTACCGCAAGGCGGCCGAGCAGGGCTATGCGCGCGCGCAGTTCAACCTGGGCCTGCGTTACGACAATGGCCAGGGCGTGCGCCAGGATCGCCAGCAGGCGACGGCCTGGATGCGCAAGGCGGCAGAACAGGGCTATGCGCCGGCCCAGTTCAACCTGGCGCTGCGCTATGAAAATGGCGACGTGCTGCCGCAGGACAGCCGGCAGGCGATCGCCTGGTACCGGCGCGCGGCCGAGCAGGGCCACGCCAGTTCGCAGTTCAACCTGGGCCTGATCTACGACAATGGCCAGGGCGTGCCCTGCGATAAGCAGGCGGCGCTGGAGTGGTATGTCAAGGCGGCGGGACTGGGCCATGCGGCGGCACAGCACAACCTGGGCCTGCACCATGAACACGGCGCCCACGATTACGCGCAGGCGCAAGCGTTCTACCGCCAGGCGGCAGAGCAGGGTTTTCCCGCCGCCCAGTATCAGCTGGGGCTCTTGCATGAGCATGGTCAGGGCATGCCCGCCGATGCGCAGGAAGCCATCTTCTGGTACCGCAAGGCGGCCGACCAGGGGCATGTACGGGCGCAGTTCGACCTGGGCCTGCGTTACGAACATGGCCAGGGCGTGCCGCAGGATCTGGCGCTGGCGCTGGAGTGGTACCGGCGCGCCGCGGATCAAGATTACGCGCCGGCGCAATACATGCAGGGCGTCTTGCACGACCGCGACGATGGCCCGGCGCCCGACAGTCAGCAGGCTTGCGCCTGTTACTGCCGCGCCGCCGCGCAGGGCCACAGCCTGGCCCAGTTCGCGCTGGGGCTGCGCCATGACAATGGCCAGGACGTGCCGCAGGATTATGCCGCCGCCTGGGACTGGTATGCGCTGGCTGCGCGCCAGGGCCATGCGCGGGCGCAGATGAATCTGGGCTTGATGGCGGCCAGCGGCCAGGGCGGTCCGCTCGATTTGCAGCAGGCGTATATCTGGCTGTCGATGGCCGTGGCGGCCGGCGTGGCCGGCGCTGAAAAATCCTTGCGCCAGACGGCGGCGCGCATGCGCGAGACGGATCTGGCGCGGGTGCGCGAACAGCTGGCGGCGATAGCAGGCTGAGCCTTGCCGCCCGCGTTAGCGTGCGCGGATACAACAGCAGGTGCTGTATAGTCCTTTCCCTTCGCCATCTGTGGCACCCCTTGTTTCCCCCAGACGCACAAAATTGCTGCGGTATTTGCAGTTTTGATGTGCTAAGGTTCCAGAAGAAGGTGGTCTGTATATTCTTTAGAAAAGGAAAACCATGCGCCTGAACCCTTTCCCTGGCCGTCCAGCCGCCATGCTGTGTGCGCTGGCGCTGCTGTCGTCCGGCGCAGGTGCCGCCGGCCCCCTCGATGTCCTCAGCAACCAGGATGCCAGCAATGGCTTGAAAGCGGCGCTGGAAGCCGGTTCCGCCGCCGCCGTATCGAAACTGGGTGTCGAGAATGGTTTCCTGAACAACGACAAGGTCAAAATCAAGCTGCCCGGCATCCTCGAGCAAGCCAAGCCCTTGCTGAAAATGACGGGCCGCGGCCAGCAGCTGGACGATCTGGTGGTGTCGATGAACCGTGCCGCCGAGTCGGCCGTGCCCATGGCCAAGCCCTTGCTGCTCGATGCGGTCAAGTCGATGAGCGTGAGCGATGCGAAAAATATCCTGTCCGGTGGCGATACTTCCGTCACGGATTTCTTCCGCCAGAAAACATCCGCTCCCCTAGCCGTCAAATTCCTGCCCATCGTGAAATCCGTCACCGACCGTTCCGGCCTGGCCAGCAAATACAACAGCACCATGAGCCAGATCGGCAAGACGGGACTCGTGCCGCAGCAGCAATCGACGGTGGAAGGCTATGTCACGGACCGCGCGCTTGACGGTCTGTACCTGATGATCGGCGAGGAAGAAAAAGCCATCCGCAGCAATCCGCTCGCATATGGCAGCAAGATAATCGGCAAGGTGTTTGGCAGTTTGAAGTGACGGTTCAAGCGTGATGGCGGGTTGCGGACAGCGTTTGCGCGGTGTTGACAGGTGTGGCGCAAGGGAAACAAGTTAAGCATTTGCTACAAGAAAACAATGTTAAAATTCTGCGATATACATTCCTGAGGCATGGTTAAGCAACGATCAATTGCCAGGGAGTGCCCAGTTTTAGCGGCGAACTGATGCGTGGCATTGCGAGATGCCCGTCAGTTGGCCTTTTTTCGTTTTATTCACGTTTCCCCAAGCTCATTGATTTTCTGAATATATTGTCAGGAATTCCAGGTGCAGGATATTTTAGGTAGCCGGATTTGTTAAGCGTACTCAGAAAATCAATCAAATATACCTGGTGTGGCTGTCTGATGCTTGGCGCGCCTTCGGTGATGGCTGCGACCCCGAATCATGGTGGTCAATCCGGTTACATCAATATGCCCAGCGCCGTGGTGGAAACGGACGGCACCTTCAGCGTCGGCTACAGCTACGACAGCCCCTATGGCCAGCTATGGGCCACGGCGAATATCCTGCCTTTCCTGCAAATGACGGGACGTTATGTGTCGATAACGGGCATTCCGGCGTTTGGTAGCAGTGATCCGGAATATGGCAAAGGATACGGCCGCTATAAAGATAAGGTTGTCGATGGGAAATTACGCCTGTGGACGGAGACGGAGTGGATGCCGTCCGTCGCTGTCGGCATGACGGATATGTTCGGTACTGAGCTGTTCAAGGGGCAATATGTGGTTGCCACCAAGACTTTTGGTGCCAGCAAGAATATCGAAGCGAGCCTCGGCTATGCCCATAGACGCCCGGATGGCGTGTTTGCCGGCATGCGCTGGACGCCAAAGGCATTGCCGCGCTGGTCGATGGTGGCCGAATATGACGCGACGAATTATCAGCGCGATATCCGCGCCATCGAGACCGGGGCGGACACGCGCCGCAAGGGCGCTTCCGTGGGCCTGGAATATCGCTGGGGCTGGCTTGCCCTGCAAGCAGCCCGCAGCCGCGACCAGTTCAGCGTGAACGCCTTTATCAGCATTCCATTTGGCGAGCGCGAGTTCATCCCCAAGGTGTACGAGCCGCCGTATTTCGTCGACGACAAGAATCCGCCACCGCTGCCGAGCAAGGAAGAATGGCACCGCGACCCCGTGTATGGCGCCGACCTGGTCAATGCCCTGGTAAAACAGGACTACAAGAACATCCGTGTCGAGCAAGAGGGCAATGTCCTGAGCCTGAGCCTGACCAATAGCCGTATTTCGAACATGGGCCGCGCCGTCGGCCGTGCCGCGCGCACGGCTGTCGCCTTCACGCCAAAGGGTGTGACGACCCTGCGCATCACGTATACCAAGCTGGACCAGCCAATCGCCACCTACGAATTCTTTGATTTGCCAAAACTGAACGACTATTTGGCAGGCAAGATCGACCGCAAGGCATTTCTCGATGTCGTGCTGCTGCGCTATCCCGAGAAAAGCGATGTCATCCGGGATGACCAGCAAGGCTGGCTGCAGGAGTTCCTCGACAAGCCGGCGCCCGTCGTTGCCGCCGCGCCAGCACCTGCGCCCGCACCGGCAATTGCCGCAGCGCCCGCGCCTGCCACCACGCCGGCTCCCGCTGTTTCCGCGCCACCGCCCGCCCAGGCCGCCAACGTCCTCAAGGACGATGGCAAGCTGGCCGTCGGTGTCGGCGTCGATGGCGACGTGGTGCAGATCAAGTCGCTGGACCGCGAGGCGAACCGTTTCAAGATCGCTCCCAAGGTTGGCTTCTTCTTCAATGACCCGAGCGGCGCCTTCCGCTATTCGATTTCGGCCGTGGCCAACTACGACCGCCGTCTGGGCGATGGCTTGTACCTGAATAGCGCCGCCAGCTTGCAGTTGCTGGAAACGGTATCGGGCGTCAAGCAGCCATCGAACAGCAATTTGCCGCACGTGCGTACCGATATTGCTGAATATTTACGCGGCGGGCGTTTCTCGCTGAGCCGCGTCTTGCTGAACAAATACAACAATCCGGCCGAACGCGTGTATACCCGCATGTCGGCCGGCCTGTATGAAGACATGTTCCGCGGTGTGGGCGGCCAGGTGCTGTACCTGCCGAAAGACAGCCGCTGGGCTGCCGACGTGGCCGTCGATGCCTTGCAACAGCGTGGATTCAAGGGCTTGCTCGACTCGCGCGACTACAAGACAGTGACGGCGATCGGCTCGCTGCATTACCGCTTGCCGCACGATATTACCGTGACGGCGCGCGCCGGCCGCTTCCTGGCCAAGGACACGGGCGTGCGCATGGAATTCAAGCGCCGCTTCCAGTCCGGCATCGAAGTCGGCGCCTGGTACACGCATACGAACGGCAACGATATCACCAGCCCCGGTACGCCATCGAAGCCGTACCAGGACCGTGGTATTTTCCTGTCCGTGCCGCTGAACAGCATGTTGCCGATGGATACGCAATCGACGGCCGGCTTCGCCATCTCGCCATGGACGCGCGACGTGGGGCAGATGGTGGCCTCGCCCGGCGACCTGTACGACATGTTCGAGCGTCCGCGCGCCGACATGCACAGCTACGATGGCCTGGGCAACTTTGCCGAGCGCCCGGACGAACAGCACTTGCCAGCAGTCAATCCGCCGGACCGTCCGTTTGTCAGCCCATGGCCGGCTTTCCGCGCACGCCTGGAGCAATCGTCTTCCGCCTTGCCGCAACCGGCCGAGTGGGTCAAGGCGACGGCCCTGATCGGCGGCGTGGTCGTGGCTTCCGCGCTGGCCGACAAACCTGTCGACCGTTTCGTCAAGAAACATGAAGATTCCAAGGTCTACCGCAACTGGGACAAGCTGGGCAAAGCCATGCCCTACGCGGCAGTGGGCGCCGCTGCCGCTGCTTTCGCTTTGGGCGATGATCGCATGCAAAATACGGGACTCATTTCCCTGCAATCGGTTGCCGCAGCAACGGGCCTGGCGGTGGCCGGCAAGTATGCGTTTGGCCGCGCCCGCCCAGAGGAAGACCGCGGAGCGTGGAGCCGCGTCGGCAGCGGCAATTCCCGCTCGAATTCCTCGTTCCCTTCCGCGCATGCCGCCATCGGTTTTGCCGCCGTGACGCCATTTGCCAAGGAATACGATGCGCCATGGCTGTACAGTGTGGCCGCCGTGGGTTCCGCCGGCCGCGTGTTTGGCCGCAAGCACTGGGTCTCGGATACGGTCGCCGGCGGCATCCTCGGTTACGCCATGGGCAGCTGGCTGTGGCACGCGCAGCGCGACCAGAGCAAATCGGGCCTGTCGATCAATCCCGGACCGAAAGAAATCAGCGTGACTTGGCAGGGCAAGTATTAAAAGCGCATAGCGCCCCTTTACTCATACAACATCATTCATCCAGACAAAGACCAGCATGAAAAAGCAATTTCGTACTTCCCCGCCTTTCGTGAAACACATGATTTTATCGGCTTGCCTGCTGGGCGCAACTTCGGCCTATGCGGCAGGGCAGGAACTTGGCGCGGGTGAGATGCCTCGAACGGATCTTTCGCGGGTACAAGCGAATGACATAGGAGGCAGCAGCTTGCCCAGCATTCGTAGTGGCATCAATGAACAGCGTCACGCAAAATCGCCACCTGCCAATCTCGGCAGCCAGCGTAGTACGGCTGATGTGTCCGTTGGCGCATTTGAAGCGTATGTCGATGGCGTCACAGGGCAAAAATTAAGTGTCTTTGGCAAGGATTTGTTCAGCGATGTACCGTCCACCTTTGCACCGCTCGATGGAGTACAGGTAAACCAGGAATATGTGATCGGTACGGGCGACGAGTTGCAGGTACGCGGCTGGGGCATGGTTGATATCGACGTCAGTGCCACGGTCGACCGCAGCGGTGCGATTTTCATCCCGCGCGTCGGCTCTATCAAGGTCAGCGGCGTGCAGTACAAGGACTTGCAAGGCTACCTGAAGAAAGCCATTGGCAAGATCTATACCAATTTCGACTTGACAGCGAGCATCGCGCAAACGCGTGCCGTGCAAGTGTACGTGGTTGGCCACGCGGTGCGTCCTGGGACATATACCTTGAACTCCATGAGCACTCTGCTCAATGCCTTGTTTACGTCGGGTGGGCCGGACGCCACCGGTAGTATGCGCAATATCCAGCTCAAGCGTGGCAAGGATACCGTCAGCACCTTCGACTTGTATGACATGCTGGTCAACGGTGACAAGAGCCGCGACGTCACCTTGCGCGACGGCGACGTGATTTATATTCCTGAAGTGGGCCCGCTGCTGGCGTTGACGGGGAGCGTGAAACGGCCCGCTATTTTCGAATTGAAGGGCAGTTCCAGCCTGGCTGATGTGTTGAGCTGGGCCGGCGGCTTTGATTCTGCTGCGGAAACGAAGCAGGTGATTGTCGAGAGAAACGTCGATAACCAATACAAGACGGTGCTGGAGTTGGCTGCCGATAAAGACATCAGTCATACCCAGCTGGCCAGTATCGCAGTCAAGCCTACCGATATCCTGCGGGTGTTCGCGCCTGGTGCAGTGCCCGTGCAGGCACAAATCCAGAATGAATACGTGCGCGTGGCCGGCGAGGCAAAGCAGAGCGGTATTTTCCTGTTGAAAAAAGGTGAAACGCTGCGCGAGCTGATCGCCCGTGTCGGCGGCGCCAATGAAAACGGCTACTTGTACGCCACCCAGCTGAACCGCGAATCCGTACGTCGCGCCCAGCAGATCAAACTGAATCAGGTTGCTGACCGCTTTGAACGGGAGCTGGAATCGAATGCGACCCAGCGCATGGCCGCTTCTGGTGACAAGGAAAATGCAGCGAAAACCGCTGCCGAAGTGGAGCAGCAGCGCCGCATCGTGCAAAAACTGCGTTCCGTTAAGGCCGAGGGCCGCATTGTGCTCGATTTGCCCGGCGTTGACACACAAGTCAAAAACCTGCCGGATTTGCCGTTGCAGGACGGCGATTCCATCCTGATCCCGCGCCGTCCTGGTACGGTAGATGTGCTTGGTTCCGTCTTCCAGCAAAATGCGTTCGTCTACCGTCCGCAACGTACGGTTAACGATTATGTACAACAAGCCGGCGGCATCACATCCAACGCGGACAAATCCGAAATGTACGTGATTCGTGCCGATGGCACGGCGCAAAGCGGTCAAGGCACGGGCTGGTTTAGCGGCCTGGGTGGCACGGCGTTGAACCCTGGCGATACCGTCGTGGTACCGGAGAAAATTGAACGTAGCACGTTCATGCAGAGCCTGAAGGACTGGACTGCCATCTTTTATCAGTTTGGTTTGGGTGCGGCTGGTTTGAAAGTGTTGAAAAACTAGAATGCCTGTAAACCGTAAAGTACATCTTTGGTAGTGACTATTGATGGCAGAGCGGTTTTACAGTACTACGCCGTTTATCGCGTGACAATTTCATATACCATCGGTGTGTACTTGACATATAGTTATCCCGATGGTTTTTTAAATATTCAGCCCCTAAAAAATATTCACGTTATTTTTATTATGCGTGAAATAACGAAGTAGCGAGAAAAAGATGTCAACTGTAAATCCTTCAAATAATAGTGGTGACGGGATGGCTGGAAAATCAGAGTATTTGAATATTTTTGATTTTTTCAAAATAATAAAAAAAAATAAAAGGATCGTATTCCTGACGCCGTTGGCATTTGCCGTAGCAACAGCTGCCGTAAGTATGTTGCTACCTAATATATATACTGCGTCAGCGAAAATCCTGCCACCGCAGTCGCAATCAGGCGCGTCTCAGTTGCTTGGGCAACTCGGCGGCCTTGGCGGTCTCGCTGGCGCGGCCTTGGGTAGCAAGAATACAGGTGAGACATACGTCGGCATGCTAGGCAGCCGTACCGTTGGCGATAATCTGGTCCAGCGATTCAACTTGATGGAAATATACAAAGCTGATTTTAAAAGTGACGCCCGTAAGGCGCTGAAGAAAGCGACCACGATTACTAATGGACGTGACGGCATTATTGTCATCGATGTCGATGATAAAAATCCTGAACGTGCCGCACTTTTGGCAAATGGTTATGTTCAGGAGCTGCAGAAACTGACAGAATCGTTGGCGATCACGGAAGCTTCAAAACGCAGGTTGTTTCTTGAAAAACGTTTGGGTGAATCTAAAAAAGCTCTTGATGAGTCAGAGCTGGCATTGAAGGAAATTCAGGAGAAAACGGGACTCATTAAGCTTGATGGTCAGGCACAGGCAACGATTACTGCCATTGCAATGATTAAATCACAAATCGCCTCGAAAGAAGTTGCTTTGGCGGCAATGCGTACTTTTGCCACCGCAGACAATCCCCTGTATATCCAGAACAGACAGGAAATAAATGGCTTGAGGGCTCAGCTGGAGAAAGTGGAGCGAGGTACTAATCAGGGCAATGGTGATATTTCCATTTCTACCGAAAAGTTGCCGGGTCTGGGCATGGAATATATCAGGAAAGTCAGGGATGTGAAATATAACGAACTGTTGTTCGAAAACCTGGCGAAGCAGTTTGAGATTGCACGTATTGATGAAGCACGCGATAGTTCGATGATTCAGGTACTGGATGATGCGGTGATTCCGGATAGGAAGTCAAAACCTACCCGCAGCATATTGGTGATGATATTTTTGATGTTGGGTGGTATTGTCGGTCTGGTCTGGGCATTTTCAAAAGAAGCGTTGGCACAAGCTGGAAATCCATTTCTAAAAAATAATGAATAATTATGCTGGAGGAAAAATTGCCTTCGATTTTTTTGGATGGACGTTCAAATGTTCTTGAAATATGCTGGCTCGAAAGTCGCGAGAGATATTGTTAAAGTTCTTTCTGGAAACGTTGTAGCACAAGGACTATCATTTCTCGCGATAATTATCATATCGCGGGATCTTGGCCCCAAAAGCTATGGCGATTTTGCCCTGATCATTGCCATTTTCACGTTTCTTACCCAGATATCTGATTTTGGTACGTCTACTTCCTATGTGAAGTTTTTGAGTGAAAATAAACCCGAGGAGAAAACAATATTTTCTTCGGTTTTGATATTCAAGACACTGACAGGCATTCTATTTTCTGCGGCGATCTGGTTTTTTTCATCCGACATATCAGAGTATTTTTTCTCGGTAGACAGGTATGAGTATTATTTCAGGTTGGCCGCCATTGCTCTTGTTTTTCATTCTATCTTGGGAACGGTTATTGCCCATTTTCAGGGGTTGGAGAAATTCAGGCAGTATTCTCTCGTCAGTATTTCGCATTATGCTATTCGGTTCGTGGCGGTAATCGTCGTTATCTTTGCTTTTGCTGCAGGAAAAAGGTTCGAGTATTTTATCTATATTTATTTCTTCGCTGTCGTGCTTGTTTCAGTATCCGCTATTTATATCTTGAAGACCGGATTTTTATTCAAGTGGAAATACGTTGAAGAAATTTACAAGCTGGGATTTTGGATATTTTTCTCATCAGTAGCGGTCGTTATAATGATGAGAATTGATGTGGTCATGCTGAAGAAATTAGGCGATGCCGAGGCGGTTGGATTCTATTCTGTCGCGTCAAATGTGGCAATGATTCTGCCATTGATTACCATGTCGATCACCGCTACATTGATGCCAAAAATGGAAGCTTTCTTAAGGGAAAGTACCATTCGAGAATTCATTAAGAAAATACTCAAGAAAGTAAAGTATGTCATCGGGATCAGCTTGCTTTTACAAGCGGCCTCACCGTTGATCATCTATATATTATTTGGTGAAGCATATTTAAAAAGCATTCCAGTCTTACTGATACTTGTCGTTTCCTATATGTTTGGCGTCATCGTCAATCCGATCTCTTTGATCTATTACCAGATAAAGAAACCTTTTCTGTTGACTGCTGTGAACTGGGGACAACTTTTGATCGGTTATTCCCTCAATCTGCTGCTGATTCCCGATTTTGGAGCGATAGGCGCCGCCATTTCTTCACTCGGCATACATATATTCAGCAGTTCGATTATTGTTGGATATCTTTATTTCTCCAAGATTCGAGATTTCAGTTTAAAAGAGAAACTAATATAAGAAATTGGACAGAATATGCGTGTGGCTTTAATGACGGAATACCATCACATTGGTGGTGGCGAGTCAAATTTACTCAATTTGTGTGAAGAACTGAGCAAGAGTATAGAAGTTGTACTTTTTTGTGACGGTGCAGTTTATCAAAAGGCTAGCGAACTTGGACTTGCATGTAGAAAAACTGATTTGTCGGGAAAAAGATGGCTCCGCTTTATTCCGTTCCTGTCTTTCCCTGCTGAGCTCAGAAAAGAGTTAAATAGTTTTGATGTGGTTCACTCTTACTCATTAAATGTTCTTTCCCGGCTGGCTTTTCTGAAGCGCCCTGTTATATGGACTACGCATGGCTTCTGGGAGAGCCCTTTTGGATTGCGCGCGAAAGTCATCAATCTGATTGTTGATAAAGTAGTAGCAGTTTCTACAGATGTATACGATATTTGTAGCTTTGGATCAGATAAGCTGTCCAAGATATTCCTGGGCACGAAAATGAAAGGAATCCAAGGAACGAAAAAGGAAATTGATCCTCGCAATATTACTATATCCTGCATTGGCCGTTTTCAACGGATAAAAGGCCAGGATATCCTGTTGTCAGCGTTGATGGATATTGCAAAAGAGCGGCGCGACATTAATATGAAATTGCACTTTGTTGGTGGCGTGAATAGTAATAAAAAAGAGGATATTGATTTCCATACGGAATTACATAATATCGTGGAAACGCAAAGGCATGAGAATCTGGACGTTGTTTTTGATGGATTCCAGGCAGATATTTCTCCCTTTCTAACGGCTAGTGATTTTATCGTCGTACCTTCTCGTTATGAATCTTTTAGCATGGTAGCAATTGAAGCTCTTGCATATGGCAAGGCAGTGATTTGTCCGAATATCGGTGGCCCTAAAGATATTATTAACGCCAAAAATATTGGAATCTTGTTCACTCCGGAAGACTCCACAGCGCTGAAGAAATCAATATTGGAAATGATCGAGAGTTTTGAGATGTTTGATCCAGAGCAAGCCAGGGTTAGGGCTGAGGATTTTTCTATTGTTCGCCAGGCTCGTGAACATTTGACGATTTATCAGGACGCCTGTAATGGATAAAGTATTGATTGTTGCGACCAGTTATCCTTATCCCGAGTATAGGGACGGCCTGGCGAAAATAAATGCAAATTTGCTAAAGAAAAATGATTATTTTGATGCCGATATGCTTTGTATTGGTGATTTAGGTGATTTGAACACTTCCGATGTTGGAAATATATTTAAAATTCCTCCAAAGAAGAAGAAAGATAAGTTCTCCCAAATTTTCAGTTTCATTTTTTCGATGAAACCAATTAATGTATCGAAATATTCTGAATATGTTCGTCAATACAAAGATTTTTTGCTCGAACATCACTCTCGTTATTCGGTTATTCATCTTAGTTCCCCCTATCTGGCGGAAATAGCTATTGGCATGCCATCAGAAATTGTCAATAAGATGATTATTTTCCCTATCGACTGTATGACGCTGTTCTGGTGTCGCCGCAAGAAAAATGAAGAGAATATTCTTAAAAAAATAATTTATTCGATCGAGTTTCTGAAGTGTTCGTCATTCGAGAAGAGATATTATAATATATTCAAGGCTGCCGTCTTTGTTTCGGATGTCGACCGAGATTATGCCAAGGCAATTACCAAAAAAGATAATTATTACTGTATTCCTAATGGTGTAGATGTAGATTACTTCAAGTCTGATAGTTTGGCTCAAAGGGATAAAAATTTCCTGATTTTTACAGGAGACATGTCATACGCCCCAAATAAGGATGCGGTCAATTTTTTAGTTAATAAAGTACTCCCAAAAATAGACCAAAAATTTCAACCACATCTGCTTCTGGTAGGGCAAAAGCCGGATGAAACCACGTTATCTTTTGCTAGTGAACATATCACCGTGACTGGTTTTGTCGAGGATCTGAGGCCATACCTGAACCGTTCCAAGGTCTATATTTCTCCTTTGCGCTTTGGAAGTGGAATTAAGAATAAAATTCTGGAAGCCATGTCCATGGGGATGGTTGTTATTGGGACGAAGGTAAGCTTTGAAGGGATCGGATGTACCCCTGGTCATGATTGTGTACAGGTCGAGGTTGATGAATTTAAAATGGCAAAAGCCGTGGAAGAAATTTTTCAGAATCAAGTAGCTTATACGTCAATGCGCAAAAATGCCAGGGACTTGGCTGAGAAGAAGTATTCCTGGGATTCCATAAGAAAAGCATACGGATTGATTTATGAAAATCGCTTTAGTAACTGACAAATTTTCTACCGGCGGGGGATTGGAACATATTTATCAACTATGTCGCGGCATGCCGGATGTAGAGTTTGGTGTGTTTGCTAAAGATGGGAATGCCAAGGACAAATTCCTTTTACTGGACAATGTTACTGTCTTCAATAACGGATACACCTCGGAATCCATTGTTGCCTATGCTCCTGATGTGATTCACTTCCACCATTTAAGGCCGTTGCTGGCATTTAGAGGTAAAGCCAAAAAAACCATGTTTACAGTACATGGAATTCATTTGCACCAGTATGAATTCAAAAACGGAATTGTATCAAAAATTCAATATTTCATCCGATTAAATCTTGAGAAATTTTTATATCGAAAAGTTGATAAAATCATTTCGGTATCATATGAGGATGAATATTTTATTGAAGAAAAATATGGAGTTAAGGCAAAGACCGTATTTAACGGAATTCAATTCGATGCAATAAAAGATGTTCAGGGAAGTCAAGATAGCTATAGAATTTTATTAGATATCCCTTTGGATCGGAAAATATTTCTTACCGTCGCGCGTTTTGATTTTCCCAAAGGATATGATGTATTAATCAAGGCGATTGGGCTTCTGAAGCAGCAAGATAAATTAACCAACCAGCTGTTTGTCTTTGCTGGCGATGGTGCCGAGCTGGCCTCGATGCAGGAACTAGCCGTTACGCTAAAGATCGATACACATGTGCGATTTTTAGGGCGTCGGACGGACGTCTATGAGCTGATGAAAGCGGCTGATGTTTTCATACTTCCAAGCAGGTGGGAAGGGTTACCCATTACATTAATCGAATCGCTGGTCTCACATTTGCCGGTTATCGCTAGCAATACCTATGGCATAAAAACGGTTTTTAATGAAATAAAAAATAACATTTCTCTTTTTGAAAACGAAAATTCTTCAGATTTGGCAAAGGTTATTCTTGAGGAACTTACCTACGAGCCATGCGATATGAGCATTTTTTCACTTGCTCCCATGATATCGGCTATGCAGAAGGAATACTCAAATGTATAAAATAAGAAAATCCCTGATATTTTTCATATTTTTCTTTTTTTTATTAAGTGTCATTTCCATGCCTATGGCATTGTTGGATAAATTCACTATTGCAGGAAGTGAATTTTCAGCATCCTACATATTTGTATTTTGCATGATACTCACTTTCTTGGTTTTTGCTTTGTCGAGTATAAGGAAAAATTTTCCAATTGAAATAGATAAGAATTTTTTGTGCGTAATTGCTCTTGCCTTCAACTTTTTATTTTTTTCCTTGCTCAATGAGCCAGATGGCGGGTTTTTTCTTGGAATATCCTTTTGGATAATATCTATATTCATTGGTTTGAATATAGATACCTTGAGCGAAACTAAATTTCTAAAAATAATATTTTTTCTCGCATGGACTTTGTCCATTGTCGGGTTGATATTATATTTTCTGAATTTACCATTGCTCGATTTGAAAACGGCTGGTCGCGAACTTTATTTTATAAACTCGAATGGTTATTATAGGGCATCGTCTGTATTCTTGAACCCGAATAGTTTTGCATATTTCTTGGTGTTCTATTTTTGTATTTTCTCTACATCAAGAAAATATGACATAAAGCACTGTGCCGTATTCCTGATTGTTTTTCTTGCTTTCTACTTTTCCGAGTCCAGGTCGGCCATGCTGTCTCTGTTCCTGATTTTCTTGTTTGCCATCGTTGTAAAGACAAGGCCGGCCAATTTGTCAGGGAAATTGTACTTCCTTAATATAGCCATTCTTTTGGCATTGTTCTTCTTGTTGCTATTGTCCGGCGATCTTTTCTCATATGACATCAGGTTCGAAAAATGGCACATGGCACTTGATATCTTTTTTGGAAATTATGAATACCTGTTGAAGGGAATTCCTTTTTCTGTTCCGTTATCCTCTCAAGGAATTACTTTTAGCGATAATATGTTTTTATATATATTATTCAGGCTGGGTTTCTTTGGTTTTTTGGGTTTCTTTGTATTTTATATTTCTATATTAAAAAAATCATGCACAATCTTGGCGAACGAAAGTACCCATAGCCAAAGTGCACCGTATGCAATGTATTTTCTTGTGTCATCAGTTTCGATGTTTTATTCAAACTTCTTATTGTTTTATCCAATAATGATTTTGCATGGAATTGTGGTCGGCGTCGTTTTGCAAGAAAAAAATGTTAAAAGTAGGTGTGGAAAATAATGAAGATTGCAATTGTTCATGAGTGGTTCGTAAACTATGCGGGCTCAGAGAAAGTCGTCGAGAAAATTCTGGAGTGTTATCCCGATGCAGATCTGTTTGCTTTGGTTGATTTTTTGCCAGACGATAGCAGAAAATTTATTATGAATAAAAAGGTGAAAACATCATTTATTCAGAAATTGCCAATGGCGAAGAAGTCTTATAGAAATTATATTGCGTTGATGCCAATTGCAATAGAGCAATTTGATCTTTCATCTTACGATTTAATTATTTCCAGCTCACATGCCGTGGCGAAAGGTGTATTGACAGGACCAGATCAATTACATATCAGCTATGTTCATTCTCCAATCCGATACGCTTGGGATTTTCAGCATCAGTATCTGCAAGAATCAGGGTTGACAAAGGGATTGAAATCCATATTGGCGCGCTGGATTTTGCATAAAATCAGATTGTGGGACACCCGTACATCCAATGGTGTTGATTATTTTTTGGCCAATTCTCACTTCATAGCAAGAAGAATTATGAAGTCATATCACCGGCAAGCTACTGTAATTTATCCACCGGTTGATGTAGATGCGTTTACGTTTCAGGGCGAAAAAGAGGAATTTTATCTCACCGCATCGAGAATGGTTCCCTACAAAAAAATTGATTTAATTGTGGCCGCTTTTTCATTAATGAAGGACAAGCGGCTTGTTGTCATTGGCGACGGTCCGGACTTCGAAAAAATAAAGTTGAAGGCTGGCGAAAATGTCGAATTACTGGGTTATCAGGAATTTGATGTATTAAAAAAATACATGATGAATGCCAAGGCTTTTGTATTTGCGGCAGAGGAGGATTTTGGTATCACTCCGGTAGAGGCTCAGGCTTGTGGTACGCCAGTTATTGCATTTGGTAAAGGCGGGGCGCTTGAAACTGTTTTGCCGTTATCACATGAGACACCTACTGGAGTGTTATTTTCACAGCAGACAGTCGAGTCGGTCATCGAAGCGGTGAACACATTTGAAAATAGCTCTGCACAGATATCGGCGGAAAACTGCAGAAAAAATGCTGTACGATTTAGTAATGACCGTTTTAAAAGCGAGTTTGTTGACTTTGTCAAAAAATCCCATGAAGACTGCAATGAGAGAAAATTTACAGTTCCTGAGAAATTATTGACTTGAGAACTGAGGTTACTGTCGAAGAGAGAACCCATCGCATTTGCTTCTCTGCTGAATATAAAATACAGAATCTCGGTTTCATCCATGAATCAGCTGATGGAGTCAACTTCATCCAGTGGATTCGTCAGCGCTGGCTCGCCATCGTCTTCCCTTGAGCGCCGCGCGTCTTCATGCCAGGCTGTTTGGTTGACGCGGCTATACCGCCACTGGCGCGACTGTTGCCAGGATCGGCTTGTCAGCAGGCATCAAGGTCAGGCTGGCCACATGACCGCCATGTGCGCCAGCATGAATGGACTGGCGACAACGGCGTTGGCCGAAAGGGCCGTTACAAGGAGAGGACGACTTCTGACACTTGCGCCCGGGAATTATCGGTACCTGAAAAGCACTCCATCTCCCAACTATGTGAGGCCATCCTCTGGCGCGATACGGCACCCTGCTCAGGACCGCGCCGGGTAAAAAAGAGGCCAGACCGTGCATGTGCGCGGTTTGGCCTTGATTTTTTACAACCGTGACAAGCGCCGCTGCTATTTTTTGAAATTGCAATCTTGTTATAGATCAGAGCGTTTTTTCCCGGAAAATCTGGGAATTAATTGATCAGGCGTTATGGCGACCATTAATGGCATCTACTCTTTGCAATGAAAGGACATCCGCATATATGGAACCTGATTTGCCGGGAGTTGTTCACTATTGACCGCCGATGGCGGTTGGTGATCACCTACAATGTACGCTTCAGTACACCCCATATCAGTACTCATGCTCAAGGTGGCTGCCATGCTGCCAATGGCATTGCGCGCAACAATTTGTGAATCGCCGATAGCATCGATATCCCGGAAATACTGGGTTGGAGTTTCCAGCATGGACGAGGCGACCGGTTCATGGCTGGACAATGAAAGCATGTATAAAAATGCCTTATCTTCATGACGTATCAATTCAATGCCAAAAGTAATCATATCCTCATCACAAATGCCTGCAAATGGTCCTGGGCAGGTATTGAGTTGCCGCATTTCCGGTTGAAAGTATGCATTATCGATACCCAAGTGCTTCCAAACAGTATCGCGCGCATAAAACATTTTTTGATAACCATGCACTCCAAAAACTTCATACCCCTTGTTTTTCATATACGCAGGAACGCAGTTATCGGCAACCGATGAAAAGTTGGTGCCAGAATCGAGTTTTATATATTGGGAACATAACTCGCGGATCTCTCCCTGCATGGTAGAACCGTGATAGTCGGTAAAACCTGAGTCAAGCACTTTGACACCGTCGCGCTGTAACCGCTTCTTAACTGACACCAACGAAGCCTGGCTCTCTCCCCATGACTCCACAACCATCAAAACCATCTTTTGGGGCATCTTTTCTGCACCCTTGATATGATTTAAAAATGTTGGCTCGGCAGTTTTCCCCAAAAAATTCTTGTCACTAGAGATATCATCAAGAAACAATGTTTTTATTGCAAACGGCGATGGTGTAATTATCGCTTTCCGTAGCGATGTTGGACCCACATCACACATCGACATGATGGATTTTAAAATAAGTAAAAAAACTCCAATAATTAATGCAAATTTTCTGAATCCCAGGGAACTTCTTCTATATATGTCGGAGAAAACGAAGAATGACATTACTGCCACAAATAAAAAGCAGGTAACTAATACAGGCGTAGGAGCATTTCCCATTACTGTAAAGAAATAGAAATTATAAGCGTTCGGCCGGATATTCCAATTTGCCAAAATGGAAATTAAAAAGACAAAGAACCAGACGGTCTTTATCAAGAGAGATAGCCAAGGCTTGAGGCGTTTTTCCATGTAAGGAAAAAACAGCGGCTCGATGCATATGTATATCCTGCCGAATGCAAAACTCCAGATAATGCTGGGTAACAACATCCATAAAAAACAGCGAAAATATATGAATTTTTTAGATTGAAGAGAAAAAGATTGATCTTCTTGTAGTGTATAAGGTGAACTCATGAATTTGGAAATGCAAAAAAAGGAATTTTATTGGCGCGAGGAAGAATCTCAGAAAGCACCAAAAGATGTGAATATTTGGCAATGTTTTTTTTTGGGTATTTATTGTAACACGCTTGTCATAAATTCTGCCTAGCATACCCACATTCAAAAACGCCGTATAGTCGTGCAAAAAAAAACGCTGTATTTGGTTCATTTTGGTGACAGTTCAGTGGCAGTGAACCAGCTGGTCTTGAAGCAGGCTGTCTTACACTGACGTGTCCAAGTCGGCCGGAAATGTGGTGGTATGGGCTTGTCCTGAGCTGCGGCGCAACGTCGAAGCGTGGGCTCGACGACCGGGCATCATGTCATCGACACTTCGAATATCCGGCATCGTTCCGCGACGCAGCCTCGCATGGACGGAGCTTGGTAGCAGCGATTGCCCTGGAATGGCCTGCGATAGTGTACGGCTTGGCCTTTTGATTCCTCAGCAGACCAATTTTGGACGCGAGGTTAGCAGTGTTTAGGCGAAGACATCGGCATTGGCCAGCAATGCGCCAAGTTTGTCCTTACCCGACAAGAGCGGTTCGCCATCCAGCGGCTAGTTGATGCCGATTGCCGGGTCATTCCACAGGAGACTACGTTCAAATTCCGGTGCCCAGTAATCGGTCGTTTTGTAGAGGAATTCAGCGCTGTCGCTGGTGACCAAGAAGCCATGGGCGAAGCCTTCAGGAATCCATATCTGGCGGTAGTTGGCCGCTGAAAGGTCGCGCCTGTCCAGTGGCCGAATGTCGGCGAGCTCTTGCTTAGGTCGACGGCAACGCCGAATACTTCGTCGGCGGTGACGCGTACGAGTTTGCCTTGCGGCTGCTGGATCTGATAGTGCAGGCCGCGCAACACCCCCTTGGTCGACTTGGAATGGTTACACTGTACGAAGTCGCGCGTGACGCCGGTCAGTTCGGCAAAGCGCTTCTGGTTGAAGCTTTCGCAGGAAAAGGCCCGGTCGTCGCCGAACACGGTGGGCTCGAGAATCAGGATATCAAGTATGGCGGTTGTTTGGATTGCATGATGTGAAATGAGCAGTAAGCCTTTTAGTATATTTTTTCTTCGAGCAGGCGCAGCAGGTATTGACCGTAGGCGTTCTTTTTCAAGGGTTGCGCCAATGCCTCGAGCTTGGCCGCGTCGATGTAGCCGCGGCGGTAGGCGATTTCTTCTGGGCAGGCAACTTTCAAGCCTTGGCGGTTCTCGATGGTCGCGATGAATTGGCCCGCTTCGAGCAGGGATTCATGCGTGCCGGTATCCAGCCAGGCCATGCCGCGCCCCATCAGCTCAACGTTCAACTGCCCGCGCTCCAGATAGGTGCGGTTGACATCCGTAATTTCCAGCTCGCCACGTGCTGACGGGGCGATGCCGGCAGCGATATCGCACACCTGGCTGTCGTAGAAATACAGGCCGGTGACGGCGTAGTTCGATTTTGGCTTGAGCGGCTTTTCCTCGATGCTGACGGCGCGACGTTGCGCGTCGAAATCGACGACGCCATAACGTTCCGGATCGTGCACGTGATAGGCGAATACGGTCGAGCCGCTGGTGCGTGCCGAGGCTTCGCGCAACTGCGTTTCAAAGTCATGGCCGTAATAGATGTTGTCGCCAAGAATCAGGGCCGATGGCGCATCGCCGACAAATTCTTTGCCAATGATGAACGCCTGTGCCAGTCCATCCGGAGTCGGCTGCACGGCGTAGCTGAGCTTGATACCCCACTGGCTGCCGTCATTCAGTAACTCTTGGAAGCGCGGTGTATCTTGTGGCGTGGAAATGATCAGGATGTCGCGTATGCCGGCCAGCATCAGCGTGGTCAGCGGGTAGTAGATCATCGGCTTGTCATACACGGGCAGCAGCTGCTTCGATACGGCCATGGTGACGGGATACAGGCGCGTGCCGGAACCGCCAGCGAGAATAATGCCCTTGCGTTCGATGGTGGTTCCCATTATTTTTGCTCCTGGGCCGTCTCGCGTGCCGCGTAGTTTTTCTCGACCCACTTCAGGTAATCGCCCGACTGCACATCGCGTACCCAAGCCTGGTTGTCCAGGTACCACTGGACGGTCTTGCGGATGCCGGTGGCAAAGGTTTCGACCGGCTTCCAGCCCAGTTCGCGCTCAATCTTGCGTGCGTCGATGGCGTAGCGGCGGTCATGGCCAGGGCGATCCTGCACATAGGTGATTTGTTCGCGATAGCTGCCGGACACCTTGGGATCGAGCGTGTCGAGAATGTCGCACAATGTATGCACGACTTCCAGGTTGGCCATTTCATTCCAGCCGCCCACGTTGTAGACCTCGCCCAGGCGTCCTGCTTCCAGGACGCGGCGGATCGCCGAGCAATGGTCGCCCACGTACAGCCAGTCGCGCACTTGCATGCCATCGCCATAGATAGGCAAGGCTTTACCGGCCCGGGCATTGCTGATGATGAGTGGAATCAGTTTTTCCGGGAAATGGAAGGAGCCATAATTGTTCGAGCAGTTCGTCGTCAGGACCGGCATGCCGTACGTATGGAAATACGCGCGCACCAGATGATCGGACGCCGCTTTCGATGCCGAGTAGGGGCTGTTGGGCGCATATGGCGTCGTTTCCGTGAACGGCGGGTCATTCGGCCCCAGGGTGCCATACACTTCATCGGTCGAGACGTGCAGGAAGCGGAAACCGTCCTTGGCTTCGCCTGTCAGACCAGACCAGTAAGCGCGTGCCGCCTCGAGCAGGCTGAAGGTGCCGTTAACGTTAGTCGAAATGAATTCGTCGGGACTATGGATCGAGCGATCGACATGGCTCTCAGCGGCAAAATGCACGATGGCGCGGGGCTGGTGTTCGGCCAGCAGGCGGGAGATGTGGGCGGTATCGCAAATATCGCCGCGTACGAAGATATGCCGCGGGTCTTGCTCCAGACTGGCCAGATTGCTGAGATTGCCAGCATAGGTCAGTTTGTCAAAATTGACCACGGGCTCATCGTTGAGCGCCAGCCAGTCGCGTACAAAATTGGAACCGATGAAGCCGGCGCCGCCAGTCACTAAGATCATACTGTTATCCTTTTCTCACTGTATAAGTTATCAAATTCTACATTGTATATTTTATTAATACGCGCCATCTTTCTTGAAGATGACTTTGACTGTTTTCAGCAGAATGACGATGTCGTTGAACAGAGACCAGTTCTTGACGTACCAGGCATCGAGATAAACGCGCGTATCATAGCTGACGTCGTTCCTGCCGCTCACTTGCCATAAGCCTGTGACCCCGGGTTTCGCCTCAAGATAATAGTCGATCTGGTTGCCGTAGCGTTCCAGTTCCGCATCGACAACGGGACGCGGACCGACCAGGCTCATTTCGCCTTTCAGCACGTTCCACAGTTGTGGCAGTTCATCGAGGCTGGTGCGGCGCAGGAAGTGGCCGATCGACGTGATGCGCGGGTCGTTCTTCAGTTTGAAATCACGGTCCCACTCGGCACGGGCTTCAGGATCGCGCTCCAGCAATTCCTTCAGCAAAACGTCGGCGTTCACGGCCATGGTGCGGAACTTGTAGCAGAGAAAATGCTTGCCATTCTGGCCTACGCGTTTGTGGCCGTAGAAGATGGGACGGCCTGATGCCATGACCTTGGCTGCGATCCACAGCAAGACCGGGGCGCCGATGATCAGTACACCGATCGAGGCTATCAGATCAAAGCAGCGTTTAATCAGCTGCAAGCCTGGCCGCGCCAGGTTATTGCGCATGGTCAGCAGCAGCACTTCATGTGCAAAGAAATGGTTCACTTCCATGCCGTACAGGGGAAGTCCACGGACGGCAGGTACTACTTGCATATTGGCAACGCAACGGCTGACCTGCTGGATCATGCCCTGATAAGCGTCGATGCCGCCTTGCTCCAGGGCGACAACCGTATGTGGGTCGCCCAGCAGTTTAAGCGTTTGTTCCGGTTTTTCGCCCAGCTGAATGCAGGGCACAATTTGCTTGCTGCGGTTGACATAACGATGTTCGAGGCGGCCTTGACCTTCGGGGATCAGGAACGCAATCAAGCGGTAGCCCATTAACGCTTCCTCATCGAAAGCGCGCGCTGTTTGCAAGGCGTTTTCACCCCATCCGATGATGACCATGGGCCGTATCCAGCCGCCAGCTTTCATCAGCAGGTATTTGATCATGCCACGCAGCAGCAAGACACAGCATGGCACCAGCAGCCAGGTAGCCAGCAGTGCCTCGCGTGAGGAGTCGCGCTTGTCGAGGAAGACCAGGGCAGCATCGATCAAGCCCATGACCATGACGATCTTCAGCAGTTCCTTGATTTCATTCGAGTACGGACGGCGCTTGGCATGATGCCCCTTCAGCTTGAAGATAGCCAGGGTGACCAGAGATAGCAGGCTGTAACTGAGCAGGCGCGAGCTATCCAGCCCGAAGCTGTTCAAGTCGGTGGCATCGAGGATCCATTTGCCAGCAAACCAGAATGCCATGAACATGGCAAGTGCATCGGCAAAGGTGAGAAAATATTTTTCTGCCCTATTGCTGCAATACCATTTCACTTCTTGTACAAAGACGCCTTCGATTGGTTTCATAATGACTTGCTAAACCTTATAAACTTCAGTGTGATTTTTTTTTGCGATGCCGACTGCGTGGTGATGACGTATTTGGTGGGTCAAGCGCGGCCGTAGCGGTCTTCAAAGCGGACAATATCGTCTTCCCCAAGGTAGCTACCCGATTGAATCTCAATCAATTCCAACGGTAGCTTGCCCGGGTTGGCCAGAGAATGGACAACGCCGAGGGGGATGTAGGTGGACTGGTTTTCGGTCAGCAAATATTCCTTGTCGCCATTGGTGATCTGGGCAGTGCCCGATACCACGATCCAGTGCTCGGCGCGGTGGTGATGCATTTGCAATGACAGCTTGGCGCCAGGCTTGACCGTAATCCGCTTGACCTGGAAGCGGTCGCCATTGCCGATGGAATCATAGGAACCCCACGGACGGAAGACTTCACGGTGCATGGTGGCTTCGGGGCGTTCCCTGGCGATCAGTTGCGCGACCATGGATTTCGTTTGTTGTGCCTGATCCGCATCCATGACCAGCACGGCATCGGCTGTTTCGACGATCACGGTATTGCGCATACCGATGGCGGTGACCAGGCGGCTACCGCTGTGCACCAGGCAATCGTTGCAATCCTGGATCAGTACATCGCCGTGGGTGCTATTCTGGCTGGCATCCTTTTCCGCCACATCGAGTACGGCTTTCCATGAGCCGATATCATTCCAGCCCGCATCGAGGGCGATCGTGGCGGCATGGCCGGTGCGTTCCATGACGGCGTAGTCGACGGCGATATCGGGACTGGCAGCGTAGGCATCCTTGTCCAGGCGAATGAAGTCAAGGTCGCTCTTCGCGGCGGCAATGGCAGCGCGGCAAGCGGCCAGTACGGCAGGTTGGAAACGCTCAAGCTCTTCCAGGTAACGGCTGGCGCGGAACAGGAACATGCCGCTGTTCCAGAAGTAATCGCCGCTGGCAATATATTGTTCTGCAAGCGCCAGGGCCGGCTTTTCGACGAATTCAAGTACGCGCTGGATCTGCCCGGTTGCCATGCCTTCGGCGCGGATATAGCCGTATCCTGTTTCTGGTCTCGTTGGCGTGATGCCAAAAGTCAGCAAATTACCTGCTTCAGCAGCCGTGCGTGCCAGCGCGATCGCGCGATGGAAAGCCGGGGTATCCAGTATGACGTGATCCGATGGCAGCACCAGCAAGAGTGGATCTTCGCCGTTCTCCATCGCATGCAAGGCGGCTGAGGCGATCGCCGGCGCCGTATTGCGGCGCATGGGTTCAAGTAACATGCGGCTATTTTCCAGGCCGATTTCACGCACTTGCTCCGCGATGATGAAACGCGACGATTCGTTGCATACCAGCAGTGCTGGCGACACGGTGTCTATGCCCGCCAGCCGCTGCAGCGTTTGTTGCAGCATGCTGCCCTGAGTCGACAAGCGCAGAAACTGCTTTGGGAACGCTTCGCGCGAAAGCGGCCATAAACGTGTGCCGGAACCGCCACAAAGAATTACCGGTAAGAGGGGAATAGTCATTTATGCTTCAATTTAAATTTAGTATTGGATAGAACTGAATAATTGGTCATTGGGTATTAAAACTTGCCCGGCTTGCCGCGCTTGTATGCTGCGGCGTATGTACTGGCAAAACGTCAATATTGTCAGTGGGGGCAATATTTTAATAAATTACAGGAATCTTTGTATTTTCTCTCGACGCGCTGGAATCTGAGAGGCGCGCACTTTAGCGCGTCCTGTATTGTAGTTTGCTACCCTGGTATTTCTACTTGGCACACAACGTTTCAAGCAAAAAAGCAACAAACACGCACACAGCCGTCATACTAAGGAGTAACACCGCTCCTGCCGCACAGTCCTTGGCAATCTTGATGCTCGGATGTAGCGATGGATGGAGGTGGTCAATCAGATGCTCCAGCGCGGTATTAAATAATTCCGCAGCCAGAACCATGCCGCAATTGAGCAATAGCAAGGCCCACCACATCAGGGCTGGTTTGTACCAGCAAAGTACGATGAACACCATCAAGGCAGCCAGGCATTGCAGGCGAAAGCTCGATTCCAGGCGGAAGGCGGCGCTTATTCCTTGCAGAGCAAATCCCATGCGCTTGAAGAAAGATTGGTTCTTCATGGCAACTGTAGCGATGGCGTGGGATATGTCAATGGCATGAAAGCGGATCTCTTAAGAAATGGATGAGGATCGCAGGCGTGATCATACGATATGGCATTATTCGTACACAGCAGAAAGACTGCTGCCAATCTTTTTGATGTTGGATAAAAAGTAAAAAAGCCCGTTTTCAAATGAAAAGGGCTTTTATTGCAATAGCTAAGATATTTGAGTATGTCAACTATTGCGGTACCAGGCCTTCATCTTTCGGCTTGAGATCAAGCTGCAGAATGGACCTACCTGTCGCTGCCTGGGCAGCCAGGTATTAATGGTGGGTTGGGGTGGTGTGCGCGGTGGTCGAATCCGAGCTGGCGGCACCGGCCACAACGGCAACTGCTGCGCCGATTGCGATCATGGTGCTGACGCTCAGGCCGGCAACGGTGGTGCCGGCAGCAGCGCCAGCTGCTGGTGCAGCTGCTGCTGGTGCAGGAGCTGGTGCCGATTGAGCCATGGCTTGTGCGGAAGCGAAGCACAGGATTGCCGAAGCGATCAGAATTTTCTTCATGGGATATCCTTTTAGGTTGAACAGCGGGAATGCTAAACTGTCACGCGATTGTAGCAACATTTCTCTTGCTAGTCTGCGCCACACCGTTCACGGTGACAATAATTTATTCTATTTTAGCCGTATACCGGACCATTCACCGTGCCTGGCAGCCTGTGATGTTGTTCTTTATTAACAAAAACGCTACCTCGCCGATGCGGCCGTCTTATCTTTTTATTCAATGTCGCGAGAGTTCCTGATGAATTCGACAGCGCCGCACAAGTTTGCCAAGTCCTTGCCATCGCGCGTAAAATGCAGGCTTCGCGGGTGTAGCTCAATGGTAGAGCAGAAGCTTCCCAAGCTTACGACGAGGGTTCGATTCCCTTCACCCGCTCCATTTCCCGCTGGCGCCTGGTTTTGTGCGGCGCGGCCACTATTTTCCTCATTCCCATGTCTTCTGATACCCCAGCAAACGGCCCGGTGCGGCCGATGATGTACGATCCGACCGAACACCGCATCCGCAGTTTCGTGACCCGCGCGGGACGGCTGTCTGTCGCGCAGGCGCGCGCGCTCGAGACCCTGGGGCCGCAGTTCCTGCTGCCTTTCGCCAAGGAGTCCATGGACTTCGAGCAGGTCTTCGGCCGTAAGGCGCCCGTCATCCTGGAGATCGGCTTTGGCATGGGCGCGACGACGGCGCATATCGCCAAGGCCATGCCGGAGAAGGATTTCATCGGCGTGGAAGTGCATACGCCCGGTGTTGGCAGCCTGTTGAAGCTGATCGGCGAAGAGTCGCTGACGAATCTGCGCCTGTTGCAGCACGATGCCGTGGAAGTGCTGACGCACATGATTCCTGCCAATTCGCTGGCCGGTATCCACGTGTTCTTCCCCGATCCATGGCACAAGGCGCGCCACAACAAGCGCCGCCTGATCCAGTCGCCGTTCGTCAAGCAATTGACCGATCGTCTGGCGCCGGGCGGCTATCTGCATTGCGCCACCGACTGGGAAGATTACGCGGTGCAAATGCTGGAAGTGCTGGGCGCCGAGCCGCAACTGCGCAATAGCGCTGAGGGCTACGCGCCCCAACCCGCGTATCGTCCACTGACCAAGTTTGAAAACCGCGGCTTGAAGCTGGGCCATGGCGTGTGGGACCTGGTGTTCATCAAGAAATAACCTGGCGGTTTTCCCACCTGTGCCGTTGGCACGAGAAAAAGCCTGCCGCGGCGACGCCGCAGGCTTTTTTATGTACGCGCTATCGTGCGCTGGCTAGGCAAGGTGGGCGAATTACGGTAGTCTTATCTTTTTTGCATTGATTGATATTATGTCCAAGAAAATACTCGTGACCGGCGCATCCGGTTTCATCGGTTCGCATACCTGTGTCGAATTGCTGGCTGCCGGTTTCGAGGTAGTCGCGGTGGATAATCTGTGCAACAGCGCGCGCGAAGCGATGGCGCGTGTGGAGCGCATTGCCGGCAAAAGCGTGCCCTTCTATGAGGCGGACGTGCGCGACCGCACGGCCATGGCCGCCGTCCTGCGCGAGCACACCATCGATGCCGTGATCCATTTCGCAGGCTTGAAAGCGGTGGGCGAATCCGTGGCGCAGCCACTGATGTATATGGATAACAATGTATCGGGCACCGTGGCCCTGTTGGAAGTGCTGGCGGCGGCGAACGTGAAGCGTTTTGTGTTCAGCTCGTCGGCCACCGTGTATGGCGACCCGGAAGCCTTGCCGATCCTGGAATCGTCGCGCCTGTCCGTGACGAACCCGTACGGCCGCTCCAAGCTGATGGTCGAGCAGATACTGGCCGATCTCGTGCATGCCGATGCGCAGTGGCAAGTCGGCGTGCTGCGCTACTTTAACCCCGTTGGCGCGCATACCAGCGGCTTGATCGGCGAAGATCCGGCCGGCATCCCGAACAACCTGATGCCTTTCATCGCCCAGGTGGCCGTGGGCCGCCGCGAGCGCCTGGCTGTGTTCGGCAACGACTACGATACGCCGGACGGCACGGGCGTGCGCGACTACATCCACGTGGTCGACCTGGCGCTGGGCCACGTGGCCGCGTTGAATCGCCTGTTTTCCACCGAGGGCGGCTTTACCGTCAACCTGGGCACGGGCCACGGCTACAGCGTGCTTGACACCGTACGCGCCTTCGAGGCCGCCAGCGGCCGCAAAGTTCCTTACGAGATCGTGCCGCGCCGCCCCGGCGATATCGCCAGCTGCTACGCCTCGGCCGACAAGGCGAAGCAATTGCTGGGCTGGCAAGCGCAGAAAAACATCGACGACATGTGCCGCGACCACTGGCGCTGGCAGCACCAGAACCCGCAAGGCTACGCGGCGTAAAAAAGTCCGCCAGGCCAGATATAAAAAATCCCGCTCACACGTCAGTGTGGCGGGATTTTTTTAGAGCGCCAGCAACCCAATGGCGCCTGAAAAATGTCTGGGGCGAGGCGAAGCAACTACGCCCCAGGCATTTTCTCAGGCAGCCATTATGGATACAGACCGCGCACTTCGCGAGCCTGCAGCACGCGCGTGCACGCCAGGATGAAGGTGGCGGTACGCATCGACACTTTCTTCTCTTGCGACACTTGCCATACCGAGTCGAACGCTTCGCGCATGATGCGGGTCAGGCGGCTGTTGATTTCTTCTTCCGTCCAGAAGAAGCTCGAGAAGTTCTGCGCCCACTCGAAGTAGCTGACGGTCACGCCGCCGGCGTTGGCCAGCACGTCCGGCACGATCAGCACGCCGCGGTCGGTCAGGATGTCGTCCGCTGCCGGCAGGGTCGGGCCGTTGGCGCCTTCCAGGATGATCTTGGCGCGGATGACTTGTGCGCGTTCAGCCGTGATCTGCTGTTCCAGCGCGGCCGGGATCAGGATGTCGCAATCGATGCCCCAGAAATCTTCGCGTGGCACGAATGCCTCGGCGCCCGGGAAGCCTTCGACGCTGCCCACTTCGGCCACGTGTGCCAGCAATTGCGGGATGTTCAAGCCGCCGGAGTGCACGACGGTCGTTTTGTGGTCTTGTACCGCGACCACTTTCGAGCCGGCTTCAGCGAACATGCGGGCAGCGACGCCGCCCACGTTGCCGAAACCTTGCACGATGACTTTTGCGCCTTCGAGCGACATGCCGACCTTGGCGGCCGCATCGCAACCGACGACGAATACGCCGCGGCCCGTCGCGTCGCGGCGGCCCAGGCTGCCGCCCAGCGAGATTGGCTTGCCCGTCACCACGCCGGTCGACATATTGCCGCCGATCATGGCGTAGCTGTCCATCATCCACGCCATGACTTGTTCATTCGTGTTGACGTCCGGCGCCGGGATATCCTTGTTCGGTCCGATGATCATGCTGATCTCGCTCGTGTAGCGGCGGGTCAGGCGTTGCAGTTCGTTGCGCGACAGGGTCTTCGGATCGACACGGATACCGCCCTTGGCGCCGCCGTATGGCACGTTGACCGCTGCATTCTTGACCGTCATCCAGGCCGACAGGGCCATCACTTCCGACAGGGTCACGTCCTGGTGGAAGCGCACGCCGCCTTTGCCCGGGCCGCGCGACAGATTGTGCTGCACGCGGTAGCCTTCGTAGTGGGCAATGGTGCCGTCATCGCGCTCGATAGGCACGTCGACCGTCAGGATGCGCTTTGGACGCTTCAGCGTTTCCACCCAGCGCGACAGGTTGCCCAGGTATGGCGTAACGCGGTCGATCTGCTCGAGGTAGACGCCCCATGGGCCAAGGTCTTCAGGATTGAGGTAGGAAGGAAGTGCGTGCTTGCTGGTCATGCTTGATAAGCTCCTGGACAATACGAATACGTTAGAGGCACAGCCGAGATGCAGCTGCGCGCAGCGGAACCGCATCGTAGGCGATAGCCTCATGCCCCGGCCAATGCTTTGTGCGCATCCGGTTATGCATTTATTGCATAGTTATATTGCCAGGATTGCCAGTCAGGATCGGGCAGCCTCGGCTGCGCGCTTGCGGCGCTTGCCCATGCGCGCTTTGCCATCTTGCGCCTGCACCAGGTACTGCCACAGGCTTTCGACGATCTGCTTGCCAGGGCGCAGGCTCGATGGGCGCTCGCGATATAAACGGATTTCCAGCTCGATTTCCCAGCCTGGCGCTCCGCCGTCGGCGCGTGCCAGATGCTTGTATTTGACGTCGCGCATGACGGCCGATTCGGGCAGGAAGGCGATGCCGCGGCCTTCCAGGGCCATCATTTTGAGGCCTTCGGCCATGTCCGTTTCGTAGCAGGTTTCCAGGAACAGTGGCGCCTTGGCGTCGGCCAGCAGCAATTCCACCATGCGTCCCAGGTAGGCGTTGCTGGTGTAGGAAAGGAAGGGCAGCGGCTCCTTGGCGCTGCCTGGCAGGACGAAGTCCGGCACCTTGTCCTGGCCGCAGCGCGCATACGCGCGCAGGGTTTCGCGGCCCATCACCAGCATGTCGTAGCGGCCGGGATCCAGCTGCACCGGTTGGCGCGGATGGTGGTAGCACAGCAGCAGGTCGCAGCCGCCGTCGACCAGCTGCAGCACGGCGTCGTGCACGTTCAGGGCCATCAGGCGGCTGTTGATCGGCGCGAAACCCTCTTCCAGCGCCGTCAGCCACTTCGGCATGAAGGTCAGCGACAGGGTATGCGGCACGGCGAAATCGACGCTCGTTTGCGTGGCCGCCCGCTTGCCGCGCAACAGGGCGCGCACGCCGTTGATCTGTCCCAGCATTTCCAGTGCCTGCTCGTAGAACACGGCGCCGGCCGGCGTCAATCGCGTCGGGTAGGAGGTGCGGTCGACCAGGTCGATGCCGAGCCAGTTTTCCAGCGACTGGATGCGCCGCGAAAAGGCGGGCTGGGTCACGTGGCGCAGGGCTGCGGAACGGCTGAAATTATGTGTTTCAGCGAGCGAGATGAAGTCTTCCAGCCATTTGGTTTCCATCGCGGGACCGTTCCGTTATCAAGGGCAAAGGCAAGGTAAAGTGGTCAGGGCGTCTCGGGCGATGCCGCCGGCTGGTACAGCGCGGCGGGCAGGCCAAAGAAGGACGGCGGACCCAGGGTCGTGCCATCGAGCGAGCCGCCCGCGTTCAAGCCCTTGTTGATGGCCGCCAGCAGGGAGCTGCGGTCGGCCAGGTTTTGCAGCAGCGCGCGCGGGCCGTTGTGGAAAGTGTGCTGGGCGATATCCGCGGCGACGACAAAGATCGGCTCGCGGCGCAAGGGGAACTCCACCCATTCGCCGTCTTCGTCCTGGGCGCAGAACGTGTCGGGCAGGGTCATGTTTTCAGCGCCGGGAAGGTGCGACGCCAGCACCAGGCCGAAAGCTTCCGGCACCACGTCGGCCAGGCGGCGCACGGTGAGGTCGTCCTGCACCAAGGCGCGTACTTGCGCTTCCACCGCATCGTCGGCGTCAGGCTGGGCGCCCAGGATTTTCACGGCCTGATAGATCAGGTCCGGCGAGAGTGCTTCCATCAAATCATCTCCAGAATCATGGCGACGATTTCGTCGCCGTACGAGGCCAGTTTTTTCTCGCCCACGCCGCTCACGCCGCGCATCTGCTCGAGCGAAGTGGGCTTGGCTTTGGCGATTTCACGCAAGGTGGCATCGACGAAAATCACATAGGCGGGCACGTTGTGCGTGCGCGCCGTCTCCACGCGCCACCAGCGCAGCTTGTCGAAGATCGCCTGTTCGCTGGTGGACAAATCCGTCTCCACATAGCCCTTCGCCACGCTGGTGCTGCGCTTGCTGGTTTTCACCGGTTTCTGGTACTGGCGCAGCTGTACTTTCTGGCCGCCCTTGAGCACGGGGCGCGAGGCGTCCGTCAGTTTCAGCGAGCTGTATTGTTCATGGTCGACCGAGACGAGACCCAGCGCGATGGCCTGGCGCAGGATCGATTTCCATTCCGCCTCGCCCAGGTCCGAGCCGATGCCAAACACCGACAAGGAATCGTGGTGCCAGGTCTTGATGCGTTCCGATTCCACGCCGCGCAGCACGTCGATCACGTGGCCGCCGGCGAAGCGCTGGTCGACGCGGTAGATGGCCGACAGCAGTTTTTGCACGGGCACCGTGCCGTCGAACGATACGGGCGGCACCAAACAGGTGTCGCAATTGCCGCACGGCGAAGCCGGTTCGCCGAAGTATTCGAGCAATCGCATGCGCCGGCAGCTGAGCGTTTCGCACAGGCCCAGCATGGCGTCGAGTTTCACGCCCAGCACACGCTTGAAGGTGTCGTCCGCTTCGGACTCGTCGATCATGCGCCGCTGCAGCACCACGTCCTGCAGGCCGTAGGCCATCCAGGCGTTGGCGGCCATGCCGTCGCGGCCCGCGCGCCCCGTTTCCTGGTAATAGCCCTCGATGCTTTTCGGCAGATCCAGGTGGGCCACGAAGCGCACGTCGGGCTTGTCGATACCCATGCCGAAGGCGATGGTGGCGACCATGACGATGTTTTCTTCACGCAGGAAGCGCGCCTGGTTGGCACTGCGCTTGGCGTACTCCATGCCGGCGTGATACGGCAGGGCGCGGATACCGCTCTGGTTCAGAAATTCCGCCGTCTCTTCGACTTTTTTGCGCGACAGGCAGTATACGATGCCGCAGTCGCCCGCGTGTTCCGTGTTGATGAAGTCGAGCAGCTGCTTGCGGCCATTCGCCTTTTCCACGATCTGGTAGCGGATGTTCGGGCGGTCGAAGGACGAGACGAACTGGCGCGCGTCTTCCAGCTGCAAACGCAAGGCGATTTCGGCGCGCGTCTGCGGGTCGGCCGTGGCGGTGAGCGCGATGCGCGGCACGTCCGGGAACTGCTCGTGCAGCACAGACAGCTTGATGTATTCGGGACGGAAGTCGTGGCCCCACTGGGCCACGCAATGCGCCTCGTCGATGGCGAACAGGGAGATCTTCGAGGCCTGGAACAGGTCCAGGCAACGCTGCGTCATCAGGCGCTCGGGCGCCACGTAGACGACATCGATGCCGCCCGTGCGCACCAGGCGCTCGATGCGGCTCGCTTCTTCGTAGGTTTGCGTGGAATTGAGGAAGGCGGCGCGCACGCCGACTTCGGCCAAAGCGTCCACCTGGTCCTGCATCAGCGCGATCAAAGGCGAGACGACGACGCCGACGCCATCGCGCAGCAGCGCGGGAATCTGATAGCACAGCGACTTGCCGCCGCCCGTGGGCATCAGTACCAGCGCGTCGCCGCCATGGCTGACGTGGTCGACGATGTCGGCTTGCTGGCCTCGGAAGGCCGGGTAGCCGAAAACGGTTTGCAGCAGGTGCAGCGCGCGCTGGTTAAGATCTTGATTCATAGTGCCTTATTCTGCCCAAACAACCCAGCCGTAGTGGGCGCTGGCCAACACCAGCAAGCCGAACACAATGCGGTACCAGGCGAAAAACGTGAAGTCGTGCGAGCTGATATAGCGCAGCAGCCAGCGCACGCACAGGAAGGCGGAGATGAAGGCGGACACGGTGCCCAGGCCGAACAGGGGCACGTCGGTGGCCGACAGGATATCGCGCGCCTTGTACAGCGAGTAGAAGGTGGCCGCCAGCAGGGTGGGGATGGCCAGGAAGAACGAGAATTCCGTGGCCGTCTTGCGCGACAGGCCCAGCAGCATGCCGCCAATGATGGTCGAGCCGGAGCGGCTGGTGCCGGGAATCAGCGCGAACGCCTGCGCGCAGCCCACTTTCAAGGCGTCGAATGGCGTCATTTCATCGACCGAGTTGACGCGCACGGTGACGGGATTGGTGCGCGCGCGGCGCTCCACCAGCAAAATCACGATGCCGCCGATGATGAAGGCCATGGCCACCGGTACTGGTTTGAACAGCGCATGCTTGATCATCTTGCCAATCGCCAGACCGATGACGGCCAGCGGCAGGAAGGCGATGGCCACGTTCAGCACGAACTTGCGCGACTTCGCTTCGCTGCCAAAGGTGGTCAGCACGCTGCCGATGCGCTGGCGGTATTCCCAGCACACGGCCAGGATGGCGCCGGCCTGGATGGCGATCTCGAAGACATCCATGACTTCTTTCGATACATCCTTGGTAAAGTCGAGCAGGCTGCCGGCCAGGATCAGATGACCGGTGGACGAAATCGGCAAGAATTCGGTAAAACCTTCGACCAGCCCCATGATGATGGCTTTTAACGCAAGAATGAGATCCATAGATGTATAAAAGGGTATAAGTACGGGTATAAGTGACAGGATGGGGTGAGTGTGCGGCGCCCGCAATGTGCGCGGGGTCGAAGCTTACCATGCCGCAGGCCCGGCTAGCCGATTTGGGCGCTGGCGGACAGCGGTTTTTTGCCGCTGCCAGCCAGGCAAGGGAAGGGTTCAGGAAGCCTGTTTTGCCGGCGCCACCAGGCGCGCGCTGGCCGCCACCAGCAGCAGGGCGGCGCCCAGCATGGCGAAGGCGATATTCAGGCTGGTAGCGTGCGCCACGAAGCCGATCACGGCCGGACCGGCCAGGATGCCCGCATAGCCGATGGTGGTGATGGCCGCCACCGCCAGGCTGGCCGGCATGGCATGTTGCTGGCCCGCCGCCGTAAACAGGATGGGCACGATGTTTGCCGCACCGAGGCCGATCAGCACGAACCCAAGCATGGCCAGGCTGGCATGCGGCGCCAGCACGGCCAGGAAGAAGCCTGCCGCCGCGCACAAGCCGCCAAAAGTAAGCACCCGCTTGCCGCCAAAGCGGCTGACCACCTTGTCACCCGTGAAGCGGCCCACCGTCATGGCGATGGCGAAGGCAGCGTAGCCGAGGCCGCCTTTGGCTTCTTCCACGCCGCGCGTGGTGGTGAGGAACAGGGCGCTCCAGTCGAGGATCGCACCTTCGGCCAGGAAGACGATAAAGCACAGCAGGCCGATGAAAATGACGGCGCCATGCGGCATGACGAACAGCGGCGTCTTTTCGCCGGTTGCGGACGCCGTGGGCAGCAGATGGCCCTGCGCCGCGCCCAGCACGCCGCACAACAGCAACATCACCACGACGCAGGACCAGGCCGGCGTCAGGCCCAGCCACAGCAGCAGGGCCATGCAGGCCGCGCCGGCAAAGCCGCCCACGCTGAACAGCGCATGAAAGCCCGACATCATGGCGCCGCCGTTGGCTTTTTCGATGATCACGGCCTGGATGTTGATGGCCACGTCAAACGTGCCCATGGCCGCGCCGAACACCAGCAGCACCAGACCCAATTGCAACGGCGTGGCGGCCAGCGCCAGGCCGGGCAAGACGGCGGTCAGCAGCAGGCCGGCGCAGACGATGACCTTGCGGCAACCGAAGCGTGCCGTGAGCATGCCCGTGAACGGCATCGCGCACAGCGAGCCTGCGCCCAGGCACAGCAGCAAAATGCCGAGCGTGGCTTCATCGAGGCCCAGGCGCGACTTGGCGTAGGGAACCAGCGGGGCCCAGGCGGCCATGCCGAGGCCGGCGGCAAAGAAAACCAGGCGCGTGGCGCGTTGTTGCAGGATTCCTGTGAGATGCATGGGGGGAGCTTTTCAAGAGTCGGGTGGATAAAATCAGGCGCGGGCGCGCAAGATCTGCACGCCCAGCCGTTCAAAGGCGGCCACGTGGGCCGCATCGGCATCGGCTTCCAGCACCAGGTGCTGCAGCAAGCCCGTGGCCAGCACGCCGAATGGCGCGGCCGTGCCCAGCTTGTCGCTGGTGACGGCGACCACTACCGCCTTGCTGGCACCGGCGATGCTGCGCTTGAACTCGGCCTCGTCGTAGTTGAATGCCGTCACGCCCGCGTCCGCATCGGCGCCGCAGGCACCGAGGAAGCACAGGTCGGGATGCATGCGCTCGACCGTGCGCAAGGCTTGCGGACCCAGGCTGGCGCCCGCGCGGCGGTCGACCCGGCCGCCAGCCATGATCAGTTCGATTTCCGGGCGTTCCATCAGTGCCATGGCGATCGCAGGCGCATTGGTGATGACAGTGAGCGCCAACTCTGGCAAGGCGCTGGCGATGGCCAGGTTGGTTGAACCCGCATCAAAAAACAATACCTGGCCCGCGCGCACGAGCGACACGGCGGCCTGCGCCAGGCGCGCCTTGCGTTCGGGCGCTTCCTGCTTGCGCTGCGTCAAGGTGCCGCCGTCGGGCGCCAGCGGCAGCGCGCCGCCATACACGCGCTGGCACAGGCCGGCCGCCGCCATCTCGCGCAGGTCGCGGCGTATCGTATCTTCGGAAACGTCGAGCTGGCGCGCCAGGTCCAGTGCCAGCACGCGACCATCGGCGTGCAATTGTTGCTGGATCAGCGCGTGGCGTTGTTTGAGGAGCAGGGTGGCGGACATGGTGAACTTGTAAACGTGCAGGAATGTGCATGAATATACGCAAACGTGCAGATGTGGTCAACCGTTATCTGCCAGCCGCCGCCGCGCCGTTCAGGGCGCCGTCAGCCGTTCCAGCTCGGCCAGCCAGCTAATCGCGTGTTCGCGGCTGTTGCCGCACATGTCCTCGGATGGCTGCAAGCCGCCGCAAAACGCGGGCCGTTCCGGCCGGCCAAAGATCTTGCAGCGGTTGTCGTCAGCCAGCTGTACGCAGCGCACGCCCGCGGGTTTTCCATCCGGCATGCCAGGAATCGGGCTGGTGATGGACGGTGCGGTGCAGCAGGCGCCGCAGGAAGGACGGCATGCCAGGGTGGCGGAGGGTGACATGGGATTTCAGGCGAGCGGTGAGGAGCCGACAGTATAGCAAGCCGGCTCCCATGCGTCGCCAAGGCGCGTTCAGCGCACGATGCTGACGCGCTTGCCCGACAGTGTGCGGCGGGCCGGATCGCCATGCACGGTGATACGGCCGGAACCGCTGGCGCGGGCGTTGACTTCATTCTGGACGGTGACATCGACGTCGCCGGAACCGTTGCTCGCCAGATAGGCAACGTCGCTGCGCAGGGCGGCCAGGTTGATATCGCCCGAACCATTCACGTTGGCGTCGAGGCGCTGTACGGCGCCGCTGGCGCTGATGCTGCCCGAGCCGTTGACAGCCACGTTGACGCGCTCGCCGCGCACATTGCCCAGCTGGATGTTGCCCGAACCGTTCTGCACCGCGTCCGTGTTGCCGCTGGCGAGGGCCGCCGCGTTGATGCTGCCGGAACCATTGTTGGCCACGTCGAAGCGTCCCACGGTGCCCGACAGTTCACTCTTCATCGAACCGCGTTGTTCCAGGCTGAAATCGTCGCCATTGAAACCGCTGGCCACCAGGCGGCCCGAGCCGGAAATGGTGATCTTCTTCAATTGCGGCGTCGTGTAGATGACGTGGATGCCATTGCTACTACGAATGTTCGTATCGCTCCAGATGCGCAGGGTATTGCCGCTCACTTCGCTATGGATGCGCGGCTGCAGATTGCTGTCCGCTTCGATCACCAGCGATGCAGCTGGCCCGACGCGCACGTCGATCTTGATATCGATGCGTTTCATGCTGTCGATGTCGAGCGTGCTGATGTTGCTGACCTGGCGCACGTCGCGGCTCACTTGCTCGTTGCCCTGGATGGCATTGCCACCCGTGTCGACATGGCGCACTTCGCCATCGTTGGGGTTGATGACGATGGCGCAACCGCCAAGGGCAACGGCACAGCACAGGGTCAGCAAGGTACGCATGGTGTTTCCTTTATGATTGTTTTAGTTTGGGAACAGAAAAAGCCGGCTGCCGCGCCGCGGCTGCCGTGCTGTCGATGACAAGGTAGCAAATCGGATACGCTTGCTGAGTGGAAATGCGATGAACTGCGCAAAATGGGGACTGAAACGCATTCTGCTTCACCCGGCGCCGCAGGCCCGGCGTCGGCACGGAGCGTACAATGCCTGTATTCGGCGTGCCCGCGTTGGACGACACATCCACTTGCACGCGTGTACTCAAAAAATCAATGGCTTACAGAAAAAGACGACACATCATATTGCACGGAACGACACATCAGATTGCACGGCCATGTCCAAACGACATATCAGTTTGCACCAGCATTTTTGGGGTTGGCGTGGATTTCGGCTGTTAGGAGTCTTTGTTGCCAAGAGTGAGCTAAAAGTATAAAACCGTTGCTGGTTGATCGGTGAACTGATAGTCGCACCAAACATATGGTTCAACCCCGCACGGCCGTATTTAGAGACTCGGAAGCGGGAGCGCAGTCGTGGCTTGGATTAATCTGATGTGCGATCCATTTTTGGTTGCACTATTGCACCAAGACTTCCGCATGGTTTGCAATGAATGAAACGTTGGAGTCCTGGCCATCCTCCTGTGCCTCCACAAAGCGCACACGCTAGGCCTTGCCTAGAGAGCAGTGCTGCATTGGATAAGCGCCTCTCCCACTCTTCTACCGAGCATTGTGAAGGGTTTGTCTCATTCATAGAAAGTTCCAAATTAATTTTTAGACAATGCTAAAGGTATTGCCAAAAAAGGCAGAATTGTTGCTATTAAAGAAATTTTTCTTTTGTCCAGGTGATATCTTGCAATGATGAAACACCGGGCTATTGGTGTAGATTATCCTATTTTGGGATAAAGTGGGCCCAGTGTTCAGATATGTGGATGAAATCTATCCATGATCCTCGCTATTGCACGTTTATAGAGCACCTAGTGGCAGCTAGAGTGAGGCAAAAAATTACTCAAACGCAACTTTCGAAATTTCTTGGGAAACCTCAATCTTACGTTGCGAAAGTTGAGAATCTCGACCGACTGTAGTGGTCAACCCATCCCGGACACTACGTTAAGTTTTTCTTCGGCGACGGCCGGTGCCAATCCGTGATTAAACTGATGTGGCCGTATCCAGTTATACCGGTGCATCAGGTAATGGCTGATGTCCCGTTGTGCTTCCTGTGCCGTCATGTAACCAGTTGACGGCAGCCATTCAGTTTTGAAGCTGCGGAACAGCCGTTCCATCGGAGAGTTATCCCAACAATTTCCCCGACGGCTCATACTCTGTCGTATCCGATAGCGCCACAAGCGCTGACGGAATTTTCGACTGGCGTACTGGCTGCCTTGATCCGAATGAAACAGCAGGCCCTGCGGTCGACCTCGCTGCTCGTAAGCCATTTCCAGCGCTTGCACAACAAGGTCGGCGTCGGGCCGTAGCGAGAATGCCCAGCCCACCGCTCGGCGAGCGCACAAATCCAACACCACTGCCAAGTAATACCATCGGCCTTGCGCCCAGACATAGGTGATGTCCCCGCACCAGGCCTGATTTGGCGCCTCCACTGTGAATTCACGATTGAGGTGGTTCGGAATATCGACCCGCTCCACCGTAGCCTGCTTATAGGCATGGCTGCCAGGCTGTTTGCAGACCAGCCCTAGCTCTTCCATCAAACGACTGACTTTGAAGCGGCCAATTGCCGTGCCTTCTTCGCGCATCATGCCCATGATGCTGCGGCTTCCCGCCGAACTGCGACTCTCGACGAACAGCTCGTGCACGCGGCTACGCAATGCCATGCGCTCAACATCAATGTGCCGGGCGCGCTCCCGATGCGCGTACAGGCATGACCGCGCTACGTCGAACACCGCGCAGATCAACTCGATTGATTCGTTACCACAAATCTGATCGATTACCTCGTACGTTCTATCCCTTCCGACATCAAGAGCGCGGTAGCCTTTTTTAAAATGGACTTCTCCCGCTCGAGACGCTCAATGCGCGCTTCGAGTTCCTGTATTCGCTGCTGATCAGGCGTCATTGCCTTACTCTGTGGCGTGATGCCTTGCCGCTCCAACTGAAGCTGCTGCACCCAGCGGCGCAGCACTGATTCGCCGATGCCGACCGACCGGCTTGCCTCCGTATGGCTATATCCTTGGTCCAGTACCAGGCATGCCGCCTGCTGTTTGAACTCAGGGGAAAACGTACGTCTTTGCTTACTCATCAAACACCTCTCCATGGCGAGCATTCTCGCCTAAATCAGTGTCCGGGTACATTAAACCACTACAACTTCAGGTAAACGAGCAACTTCGCAGGCGATTCACACATCGCCTTTCCCTCTCTGTTCAACAGAGTGAAGAGGCCGGAGACAAGGAGTGCCTCAAACTCTTCACATCGATGGCGGGTTCCCTTCCCATAACGCTCGATCCACGTCCATATGGATGGGGGGAGTTCGCCAAGAGGGTTCACTATGCAACCGACGGTCGTGTCGCCTACATCAAGAAGCTCCTGATTGGGGCATACGGTCATGCCGCCTCGGAATCCCTGAAAAGTATTTCCGTTAGCGAAATGAGCGAAGCGTTTAGCAGTGCAATCTGGCCGGAAGGTGTTGGCGCCTTAAACCCATTTCACCCAACGTTCCCATTTCGTCCATTAGATCGGCAGGGCGAACCATTTCAGATCGGAGATATGAACAGATCCGCGTATGGCCGAGGAAGGAAATGAAACCTCTACCGCTACGACCTTTGCCTGCACCATCAGAAGCGCTTACCGACTATTTTGAACGGCTTGCGTGCGCGAACGGCTACCTGGGACTTGAGCTATGGCACATTCTTGACCAGGGAGACTATTCGCACCCTGACCTGCTGTCGCAGGCTCTCAACGGTCAGCCACTACCGGTATTCTCCGGCCCATCGAGTCCCTACATCAATATTCCGGTCAATGACTTTGGGTTGCATCCATCGGATTTCACTCGCGTGCATCGGCGGTGGTGCCCTTTGTGTATTGAAGATTCCAGATGGATGCGGCCCATCTGGCGTCTGAAGCTGGCGACAATCTGTGCGACGCATCGAGTGCACCTGCTTCAGCAGTGCCCAGCATGTCATGCATACCAGACACAATGTTCGATATTGCGCGGCGCATGCGAGTGCGGAATTCAATTCGCGCGCGTGCTGGTGCGCGCATACCGTCAAGAAGTCAGAATTGCCGAAATACTGGCTAAATCGCTTGAAGTCCCTGCGACGCTGGATTTGGGTGAGACTGCACCATTACTAAACACGCCGCAAATAGTGCGCCTAGTCTGTTACGCGGGAAGGTTGATCGAAGGCCCGACATTGCAACGCCCTGGACAGGTTCGGGGACTCGAAGAATTGCCGGTCGCCTCAACGTTGATTGCCGGGACAGCGACACTTCTAGCAGACTGGCCATCTTCATTCTGGCGATGCCTAGAGCGATTTGTTGAGGCGGCTCCAGCCGATGCCAGCGTGCGCCGGGTATTCAGCCCGCTGTATCAGGTCATCTACCAAGATCTACGAGATTCCGTATTTCAATTCTTGCGCGATGCATTTGAACTGTTCCTTCTTGACCATTGGCGCGGCGAACTCTGCGGGCGCCATCGCCTATTGAATATAGAAACGATTCGAGATCACCGCCACCAAGGTGTCGCCCGCGCAGCGCGAGCGGCCGGCGTTGGCAGTCAAACGCTTCGTCGCCTGATTCACCAAGACAGGTTTCCTGCAAATCAGTTCAGTCCAACGGCGAAGAGGCATCTCGTTACGGTAGACAAAGAAGTTCTTGCACAGCTACTGCCGGTCTCCGCTGATTACCTGGATCTAAGAAGTACTGCCCGCCTCCTCGGACTAAAGCGGAGTCGCTTACGTCAATTGGTTGCAAATGGCTCTCTCATAGCGGATGCAAAGCCAAATTTTGGGCGCAGTAATCGGTGGCATTTCAGACGAAGTGAAATCGTGGCCTTTCTTGACGAAATCCGAAATAAGGCGACCTCCATTCCCTCAACGGAAGACCGAACGAGTCTGGACCACGTGCTTCGATACATGCGTGTCTCTGCCTCTGAACTAGGTAGCCTCATTCGAGCTGGGCGGCGCGGTGATATCGAATATGACCTGGAGCTTGGCGGCAATCTCAGCAAGATAAATTTCCGCGCAGCCGATCTACACGCCTGGCTGACAAGTGTACGGAATGCGACCGTTGAGTGGGTATCAGTGACTAGGGCAGCTGAGATACTTAAACTGAAGGAGCAAGTTGTCTACGAGCTGGTGTCGAGAAACCTTATTGTGGCCGAGATCAACGCTGGCAGTGGGCACGTACGTCGCCGCATAGCGCTAACTAGCCTCCAGCAATTCAAACAAGACTTCATATCCGTTGTGGAGCTAGCCCGGCTACGAAATACATCCTCGAACGCACTACTCAAAGCCATTTCTGTGCGCCCAATTACCGGCCCTTCGATTGATGGTGGTCGCCAGTATTTCTTCCGTAGAACAGACATCGTTGAGAACCCTTGTCGGCTTCAACACTGGCCTGAAGTCGTAGTAGAAAAAGCAGAATTCGGCTAACCGTTCGTCGCAAACCACAGCCATCAGAGAGGAATACTTGATCCCGAGCAAACCATTGGACCAAATACAGAAGGTAGCTTCTGAACTTCCAGCTTCAATAGCGCACGCCAGGGTTCTGCTACTGGCATTGGAGAACGAATCAATCAAATTGAAAGAGGCGGGTCTTATTCATGCAACTGCGTATTGGCGACAAGGCAGGTATTTTTGCCTTGTTTATCCGTCCAAGCCTGGATGGCCTCGCAAGATCCAATACGTGGGGCGTGACCTTAAGAAAATTCGAGCCAGTCAGGCGGCAATGCAACGAGCCGCTGAATACGACGATCTGATGGCGCGCATCGCAAGGCTTGAGCGGATTGCCGGCCAATGCTGCGGTCAGCTTGCAGAGGTAAACCGCATGTTGCTTGACTTCGGTACCTCACGACCTAGTACCTTTCGGCGAGCACATCAAAATCTTTGAGGAAATCCGTTCCCGCGGGCATCCTGTGCAACGCGCGCCGAGCGCCATTGCATTTTGTCACATTGCGAATTTGACTAAGCATCTAAGTACCACTGTTTGCCCATGCGGTTGCTCGTTTGCGAATGGACAGGCCAGCGACGTGCCTGTCGATCATCAGATCCGGCTAGGATTCAACATCTCGTCCCGGGGAGCGAAAAGAGTTTTACGAATTAGTCATAACAACTCAGTTTTTAAGCGCCAAATGGGCCTGGCGGAATCGATCATGCATGACGACCGTGAAATCCTGCAGAAGCTCGCAAGATGAGCTTGTAAAGACCTATCGACGACCTTTCCACCTTGGTCATCCACGCATTAAGTTGTTAGGGTGCTATGCGTGGACCTCAAAAAATTGGCAAGCGAGATCTCACCATTGATGAATTTACACGTCGCGACTTCCACAGTCTCAGATGGTTTCAAGCCTTCCAGTCCAATGGACGCACGGGCGAAGTTCACAGCCTCTTCACGGCGTCGCCTTTCCGCCGGAGAGATGGGGCCACTGGCCCCGCTCTGGAAGCGCTCGCACGACTGGTCCACATAGGCCCGCATAAACTCGCGCAACATATTGGCGGCCGTTTGACCCTCCAGTAAAGCAGCGGCGGAAAAAGCTGCGCGCAATTCGGCATTAACTCGGAGCGTAATCTTCACATCTTTAGCCATGGCGTGCGCCTCTCGCAAAATACAGCAATTTAGAGTGTAAGCACAGCCTCCATTTTAGCGCATGGCATCGCACAATGCGTGCGCCTAAACCACGGGTCGGGCCGGTGCGCAAGGCAGCGACCTTGGGTTTTTTTTCAGTTTTCATGTCGCGGTTCCGAGATTTTTTCACGTTTCGTGTCAAATGCGGTAAGCGACTAACTTTCGCGCACATCCATGCTGCGCAATTTGCTTGTGCGTTCTATGCTGCTACGGTCGAATGTTTCTCTGTTTCGAACGCATTCCTTCTCAGTACGGTACAGAATGACTCGCATCGGCGACGATTACTCACCTTTAAGCCAAACCTACCGCTCCAGGCCGCTCAAAATTTTGCCATAACTGCCATCGCCAAGCCTCCCCTACGAGGTTTCGAAATTTTTCAGTTATCGTGACAAGAATCTACGGATTTTTCACATTCCGTGCCAAATGCGAATTGCGCCCTTGACGAAGAAAATGGAAAATCCTTTATAAATCAAGATGCTGTTTTTCAATTTTAATGGCACACGACAAGACATAACAGCAACGAGATGTTGCCATGGCGGCCCTCTTGCAGGGCCGCTTTCTTTTTCAACATCCAGACCGTGCCCTTCGGGGATGCAGCGATCACGCTCACAGTACCTGTATCCATACCGCCGCATTTCCACGCTCTCCGTCCCCACTACCCCCAAGAAACCAGTACACTAGTTCCTGAGCGCAACTAATTTTGTACGCGCGCCATGCCGCCTGCCGTTGCCGGGAGGCGTCCCTGCCGCAAGGCCTGTTGTCTGCCTGGACGAATGGAATGTTCACTTCGCGCAGTCTGTCTCCTGCCTTCTATTACCTGTTCTTTTCAGGAGAACGGGAGCAGCAGCAGCGCTTTTTCAAGGAACTGCATTTCATTTCGATAGCCATCCTGACGTTTGGCCTGGCTTGCTGGCTGGTCACGTTCAGCCTGACCTTGCCGCGCGCTTCGTTCGATCATGCGCAGGCGGCGCTGGGTGTGACGGGCATGCTGGGCGGGCTGCTGCTGACCGTGTATGCGAAGTCCTTGCAGGCGATTATCGCCAGCGGCACCATCAGTGTGCTGTTCATCGCGTTCGGCTTTCGCGTGCTGATGCTGAGCACGGAAGACCCTGCTTTCTGGGTGTTGCCGCTGGGGGTGATGATCACCCTGACGACGGCGCCCATCTTCAGCGGCATCGCGTATTACCTGGGCGTATCGCTATGCGTGTGGGCCATGTTGGGGCTGGGGCAATTTCCCGTGCATGCGGGCCAGGCCGACCAGCATTGGCCCGTGCTGGCCGTCACCATCAGCGTCATCATCGGCCTGGCGCTGAATATCTATTTTCTCGTCCTGCGCATCCATAACTACCGCGCCCAGCGCGAGCTGGCGACGATGGCTTACAAGGATGGCTTGACCGGGCTCAACAATCGCCGCATGTTCACGCAGGGCGCCCGCACCCTGCAGCGCACGGCGCGCACGCCCGCCTATTTCCTGATGATCGACATCGACGACTTCAAGCAGATCAACGACGTGTACGGCCATGACGTGGGCGATGAAGTACTGAAAAAAATCGCCGATGTGATCGCCAAACTGTCTGGCGAGCACCTGTGCGGACGTCTTGGTGGCGAGGAGTTTGCCGTCATTTACCTGGGCGAAAAAAACGCGGCCTGCGCCTTTGCCGCGCAGCTGGTCGACAGCGTCGAGGCGGCCTTCGTGCCGGAACGCAAGGTGTCCGTCAGCATCGGCGTCGCAGAGCTGCTCAAGGAAGCGGACTTGTCGCACAGCTACCGGCGCGCCGATGAATCCTTGTACCAGGCCAAGAAAAGCGGCAAGAACCGCTACGTGCTGAACGCCGCCTGAACACCGCCGTCCGGAGTCGCGTCGAGCAGCGCCAGCAAGGCTTGCGGAGAAATCTTCCAGGGATCGCGCTGCGCGGGGTCCACCTCGTACCAGCTGTCCCGGGCACCGATCTTGAGGATGGTCAAGGGAATGTCCTTGCTCTCGAAGAATGCCAGCATGGGGCGGATCAAACGGCTCACCTTGGCGTGGTCTTCTCGGTACAACGAACTGGTATAGAAGCAGCCCTTCTCTCCCATGCGCAATTTCCTGGCCGCGCCGACACACGAGATCTGGGCCATGGCAATGGGGGCAGTGATTCAATAGCCAAGCTTGGCAGAAAGAGATTTGTTCCTGAAATGCTAAGATCGCGGCCCGCGCATGCCGGCAACCGGTCCGGCATGGCGTCTCGACAAGGATGGCCATTGAACACCCCAGGAAAAATCACTCTACGCATGCTGTCGCTGTGCGCCGCGCTGTGCCTGCCGCTTTCCACCATGGCAGAAACTATTTCTGCCGAAGATGCCGCCTTCGTGGCCGCCACCGTGCCCGTGCCATCGCCGCCGCTGCGCCTGAGTGCGCATCCGGAGATCCGCGCCGACGTCTTCAAGCTGCTCGGCTATGCGCGCGGCAGCTATACGCAGGGCAACACCCTGATCGCGCGCCAGGTGCTCGACAGCATGTATTCACTCGACGACATCACGCGCACCATGCTGCCCGACGGGCGTTCCGTGCTGGCCTCCATCGATGCCGGCACACACGGTGCACGGCGCGCCGCCATGCTGTTCGATCCGCAACGCAAGCTGTTGGCGCTGGGCCTGGTCAACGGCAATTGCCAGGCCGCCATCGGCGACGCCACCCCCGCCTGCCTGCCATCCACGCACGCCGTGCTGACGGTGTTCCTGCCACCGGGCGCGGAGGATGAGATGGCCGCACCGCTGCTGGTCTGGGCACGGCAGTTGCCGACCATGCTGGCACAGGCTGCGCCGGCACAGCGACAAAGCATTGCTGCCGTGGAATACATCACGACCCGCCCCGGCCAGCCCGGCTGGGAGCCGAGCGACGTGCCGCCCGGCTTTTCCGCCAGCCTGCTGCACCTGCTGCTGCCGAATGCGGAATTGAACAGCAGCTCCAGCGGCGGCAAGATCGTCACACCGGCGGGCCTGGCCGGTTTGCCCATGCGCACGCCGACGGAAGCGGCCGAGGCCGGTGACGAGCCCATGCCCGATGCCGACATCACCTTGCGCAGCTATGCCGATTTCCATTGGGTACTCAACACCTACGCCAAGCTGGCCAAGGGCGCGCAAGTGAAAGGCCATGACGACAAGGTGGTGTTTACGGGCAGCGATGCCAGCGGCCGCTATACGGTGACCTTGCGCGAACCAAACAAGGACGATGGCGTCCTCATCACCGTGGCCAGCTGGCGGGAAAAATAAGGTAGGCGCATAGGGAAAGCATTGCCATTACGCACAAGAGCATGGCATTTTGGCATTTTGCGGTATGATTTCCGGCCGTGCGGCGCGGCCCTGTCCCTGCCTTGCCCACCCTGCCCTTCAAGCCAGTCACGCTTGCGTCGCATCCTGCCCCTAAGGAATTCATATGTTCGGTTTTAACTTGCGCGTTGCCAAGATGGTGTGGACGGCTTTCCTCATCGCCTTCCTGCTGTTTCTCACCTACAAGGTTTCGTCGACCCTGATCGTGGTGGTCTTTGCCATTTTCTTCAGCTACCTCGTGTACCCGCTGATCGGCCTGCTCGAACGCCATGGCCCGAAACGCTTGCCGCGCACGGCCGCCATCGGCATCGTCTTCCTCGTGGTGATCTTGCTGGTGGCGGTGCTGGGCTCCATCTTCGGCGCGCGCATCGAGGAAGAGGCTATCAAGCTCAGCGATCAGCTGCCGACGCTGCTCAAGGGCAACAACTTTGCCGAGCGCATCCCGTTGCCGGAATTCATGGAGCCGTTGCGCGCGCGCCTGCTGTCGTTCATGCAGACGCAGCTGAGCAGCGGTACGGGACAAGCGATGCCGCTGGCGAAAGAGCTGGGCTTGACCGTCATGCATGCGGCCAGCAACCTGATCTATCTGGTACTGGTGCCCGTGCTGAGCTTTTTGCTGATCAAGGAAGGGCCGGACATGCGCGACGGCTTGCTGTCCTTGCTGAACCGTCCGAACAAGAAACTCTGGGGCGCCATCATCGATGACCTCGACATCCTGCTGTCGCGCTATGTGCGCGCCCTGCTGCTGTTGTCGATCGCCACGTTTGTGTCGTACAGCATCGCTTTTTCCCTGATGGGCGTGCCGTACAGCCTGCTGCTGGCCGGCGCGGCCGCCTTGCTGGAATTCATCCCGTTTGCGGGCCCGCTGGCGGCGGCCGTCATCGCCGTGGTCGTGGCCGGTTTCAGCGGCTTCGAGCACGTGTTCTGGCTGATCGGCTTTATCGCCGCCTACCGTTTGTTCCAGGATTACGTGGTCAACCCGTATTTGATGAGCGAAGGCGTGGAAGTGAGTCCGCTGATGGTGATCGTCGGCCTGCTGGCCGGCGACCAGCTCGGTGGCGTAGTCGGCATCTTCCTGTCCGTGCCCGTGATGGCGGCCATCAAGATCGTCTTCGTGCGCGCGCGAGCAGCCTTGCAGGCGCGCCACGATGCACTGGAGAAAGCGGAACAGGCCGCGGAAGAAGCGCGCGCCCAGGCCTTGGCCGAGGCGGCGCGATTACAGGAACAGGGCAGCAAGGCCACCCTGCCGGCGCAGTAACTTAGAACTCTTCCCACTCGCCGCTATTGTCGGCGGCAGGCTTGGCGGAACGCGGTTTTGCGGCAGCGACAGGTGCTGCCGCGGCGCGGGTTGGCGCCAGGCGCAGCGCCGGGCGTTTCAAGGCCGTGCTGGCGGCGGCCACGACAGGCTTGCGCAAGGCAGGCTTGGCGGCAGGACCACTATGGTTGGCATCGAGCTTGAAGATGCTGACCATTTCGGCCAGCGCCGCCGCCTGTTCCTGCATCGATTCCGAAGCGGCCGCCGCTTCTTCCACCAGCGCCGCATTCTGTTGCGTCACGGTATCCATTTCTGCCACGGCCTGGTTGATCTGGCCGATGCCCAGTTCCTGTTCGCGGCCGGCGGCGCTGATTTCGCCCATGATGTCCGTCACGCGACGGATGCTGGCCACGATCTCGTCCATCGTCGTGCCCGTCTGGCTGACCAGTTCGCTACCGGCGCCCACGTTCTGCACCGACGCTTCGATCAGCAGCTTGATATCCTTGGCGGCGCTGGCCGAGCGGTGCGCCAGGTTGCGCACTTCCGTGGCGACGACGGCAAAGCCGCGGCCTTGTTCGCCCGCACGCGCCGCTTCCACAGCCGCATTCAAAGCCAGGATGTTCGTCTGGAAGGCAATGCCGTCGATCACGCCGATGATGTCGGCGATCTTTTTCGACGATTCGCTGATGGTGCCCATGGTATCGACCACTTGCGCCACCAGCGCGCCACCCTTGACGGCCACGTCCGAGGCGGAGACGGCCAGCTGGTTCGCCTGACGCGCATTGTCGGAATTCTGCTTGACGGTCGAGGTCAGTTCTTCCAGCGACGAGGCCGTTTCTTCCAGGCTCGACGCTTGCTGCTCCGTGCGGCTGGACAGATCCAGGTTGCCCGAAGCGATTTCATTGCTGGCCGTGGCGATGGCGCCGCTGCCGTCGCGCACGCCGCGCACGGTGGTCGACAGGCGTTCCTGCATCTTCTGCAAGCCCGTCAGCAAGGCGCCCATTTCGTCGTTGCGCGTGATGACGATGTCATTGGCCAGATTGCCGTCGGAAATGGCGCCGAAATGGCGCAGGGCCTGGTCCAGCGGGCCGAAGATGGCGCGCAGCAGCAAGATGCTGGAAATAATCGTCAGCAAGGCGCCCACCAGCACGCCGCCGATGGCCATGGCCAACTGGGTGCGATAGCTGGACTGGCTTTCCGCATACATGCGGGCGGCCGAAGTGGCCTGGTACTGCGTCAATGTTTCAGCGGCCTGGTCCAGGGTGCGGTACAGCGGCGTCAGTCCCGTCATCATCAAACCGTCCGCTTGTGCGACGTTGCCTTCACGCAAAGCCTTGCTCATGACCAGCAAGCCGTTGCTCATGTAATCGCTGCGCTTCTTGTCCATGTCGTCGGACAGGCGCTTTTCATCCGCGCTTTGCGGCAAGGCCAAATACACCTTCCAGGACTTGTTCGACGCTTCCATGAATTGTTCGGCACGGGCCAGGATATCCTTGGCGTCGGCCGCATCGGGATGCACCATCACGCGGTCCATCGTGAACCGGGCGCGGCCCAGCAGAATCTGCGATTCGCCGATCGCTTGCGTCGATGCCAGCTGATTGCTGTAGACCTCGTTGAGGCTGTTGTTGGCCGATTTCAGGCTGATGATACTCATGACGCCGAGCACGGCGATCAGCAAGCCCAGCACACTCATGGTGGCAATCAGGCGCATTTTTATTGTTATGTTCGACAGCATGCAATTTTCCTTGGTAGGGGCGCAACCATGCCTGCGCCCGCCAAACGGGATAGCAGCAAACGCCTGATGGGCGGGTCACGTGAATTGTTCAGGACAGGTCGATACGGCGTGTGCGGCGGCAGGGGGGAAGGCGGCCCGCGCATATCGTCAGGAGTGCAAGACAGGGCAACGAGGTCGAGGTTTCCTGTACTTTTATTTCCTGACTGCAAGATACAGGGAAAGATTACTAGTAGCAACATCCAGCATGGATTTTCACGCTTTGTAACAAGTAGATGATGTTTTTTGCGCAGAACTGGCATTCCGCAATCGTGCGCGGTCGCGTGGGAATGCCAGTTATGTTAATAGACGGTTTCTGCAATCGAGCATGCTCAGCATTTGCCAGCCACCGTCCGGCGTCGCCTTTACGGCCCCTGTTTCACGTCATCGACATACAGGCCGCCACCGCCAGGTTCCACCCACTGGCCCTGCTTCTTGCCGTTGACATAGTTGCCCTGCCATTGCACCACGCCGTCGATGCGCCGTTCGCTGGGGCCGTTCAAGCGGTCTTTCACAAACGTGTCGTAGCCGGTGAAACTGTGCATGTCCACTTCGCGCCATTCGTCTACGCCCGGGCTCACTTCCCAGCGGCCCGTGCGCTGGCCACGCTGCATCATGCCCGTCGTCGTTTCATCGCCACTTTCATACGTCCACGGCCCTTCGGCCTTGTCATCGACAAAGGCGCCAAACGAGCGAATGGTGTTCGGCTCCTCGTAGTGCCACTGCCCCGTGCGCTTGCCCTGTGCATACTGGCCACGGGCATACACGCTGCCCACGCAGCAATTCACGTTGTACTCGATGAATAGCCCATCCTGGCTGGCGGCAAAGCGCCGCGGCTGCGTTTCCCATGTGATCCACTTGATGTGATAGCTGGGTGTGCGGTTCCCTTTCCAGCCCTTGCCCAGCAGATACGTGACCGTGAGGAAATGGCCATCCTTTTCCACGAAGGTTTTTTTATAGGCAAACGCAGGCGCATCGGCCGGCTTGCCGGGCAATAAATCGCCATCGATATTGAAATAGCCGACCAGCTTGCCATGGCCATGCTCGATGGTGTCGAACTCGGCCACGCCCGTGGGTGCGTAGGCTATGCTGTCGTCGATCTGCGGCACATGGGCCAGCGCCGTGCGCACCTGCGCCTCGTCCATGGTTTTCGCGCCGCGCTCGACGGTGCTGGCGGTGGCCATCGGTTTACCCTCGTAGAACCGCGCCGCCTGCGCTGGCGCCAAACCTCCCAGCGCCAGCAGCGCCACCATCGTGCTCATCCAAAATGTTTGCCGCATGCCCACTCCACTGCCTGAAAACCGCCATTATGCATGGCCGTTCAGGCAAGACCGGATACGCGAGGACGCCGGCCGAACAGGGGCCGCTGTACCGTCTGCGCCAGCAGCACGCCCAGCAGCGAGATGCCGCCGCCGACCAGGTGATACACATGCATGCTTTCGTGCAGCCAGACGATGGCCAGCAAGGCCGTCAGCAGGGGCAGCAGGTTGACGTAGATGCTGCAGCGGTTCGGCCCCAGCAGTTTGACGCCTTCGATCCACAGGTAGGACAGCACGATGGACGAACCGATGCCCGCATAGCCGATCAAGGGCAAGGTGGTGGCGTCCAGCCTGGCGCTGCCGGGTGGCAAGAGCAGGAAGAACGGCAGCATGCACGCCAGGGCCGCCAGCGCCTGGCAGTAAATGGCTTGCCAGGCGGGAACGGACAACCGCCAGCGGCGCAGCAGCACGCCGTACAGGGCGAAGCTCAGGGAGGCGAGCAGCATCAGCGCATCGCCCGCATGCACGCCTTGCTGCAGCAAGGCCAGCAAGTCGCCGCGCCCCACCAGATACAGCAAGCCGCCAAACGACAGCACGCCGCCGGCCGCCATGCCGACCGTCAGGCGCTCGCCCAGCAGCAGCACGCTGAGCAGGGCCGTCATCAGAGGCGCGAGCGCCGTAACGATGGCCATATTCGTCGCCGTGGTGCTTTCCGCGGCGCGGTAGGACAGACTCTGGAACAGGGCCATCGACATCAGGCCGCACAGGGCCAGCTGCCACCAGTGGCGGCGGATGGCGGCGCGGTTGCGCCACAGGGGGCCGGCGATAAACGGCGTCATCACCAGCAAGACCAGCACCAGGCGATAAAAGGTGATGGCCGTGGGGGCGATGCTGGACGCGGCCAGCTTGGACACGATGACGTTGCCGGCCCACAGCAACATGGCCAGAAATGGATACAGATAGGCGCGCACAGGCATGCGAGGCTCCATAAATAATTGCGGGTATTCATCATGCCGCAGGCACGCCGCGCCTTCTCGCGCTAAGATGTCCGAACCTATCGCAAAACTGACCTTATTTGATGGATTGTTCCTCTCCCGCCTTTCAGGAATTGCTGCCCGTCACGGCGCGCGCCATGGCGCTGGCCGTCGACTATGCGCACGGCCACGTGATTTCCGCGCACCGTCACACGCATGCGCAATTGCTGTATGCCATCGAAGGCGTGATGACCATCGAGGCGCAGGGCGGGCGCTGGGTGGTGCCGCCCACGCGCGGCGTGTGGCTGCAGCCCGGCATCGCGCACAAGGTGCGCATGAGCGGCGCCGTCAAGATGCGCACGGTGTTCGTGAACTGCGCCAATTCGCCATTGCTGCCTGGTCACAGCTGCGTGCTCGACATCAGTCCTTTGCTGCGGCAATTGATCGTGGCGGCCGTCGACATCGCGCCCGATTTCACGGAAGGCAGCCGCGACTGGCATCTGCTGCAATTGCTGTTGCACGAGCTCGACAGCCTGCCCGTGCTGCCCCTGTATCTGCCGCTGCCCATGGACGCGCGCCTGCGCGGCATTTGCGCGCGGCTGATGGAACAGCCGGGCGAACAGCAGACGGTGGCGCACTGGGCGCAGGAACTGGCGATCACCGAGCGCAGCTTGCACAGGCTGTTCCAGAAACAGACGGGCATGCGCTTTGGCCAGTGGCGCCAGCAGGCGCGATTGCTGCGGGCGCTCGAGCAATTGGCGCAAGGCGTCAAGGTCATCGACGTCGCTATGGACAACGGCTACACGAGTCAAAGCGCGTTCACGGCCATGTTTAAAAAACATTTCGGCACCACGCCGACCGCGTTTTACCAGGCTAAAGTCATTGCTGCGTAAAAAAAATGCTGCTATGCATCAATAATCATGGGCGATTGGGAGCAGGCTTGTTATCATCGCAAGCCTTATCGCACCGCGCCCATCCTGGCGACGGTGTTGACCTCATCTCCACACCACCATGACACAGAATTTCTTCCAGACATTTATCCTGCTCTTGCTCGTCACCGACCCGTTCGGCAACGTTTCCCTGTTCGTCAATGCCCTGAAACGGGTGCCCGTCGAGCGGCGCTGGAAAGTCGTGGTGCGCGAGTGCATGATCGCCTTTGGCATCTTGCTGCTGTTTATGTTCTTCGGCCGCCATTTCCTGAACGCCTTGCAATTGTCGGAAGTGGCCTTGCGCATCGGCGGCGGCGTGATTTTGTTCCTGATCGCCATGCGCATGGTGTTTCCGCAGCCAAACGCGGGCAATAGCGACCACGAGATGGGCGGCGAACCGTTCATCGTGCCGCTGGCCATCCCCGCGCTGGCCGGCCCGTCGGCCCTGGCCACCGTACTGCTGTTTTCCTCGCATGAAATGAATGAAGTGATCGCCCACGTGGCGGGGCTGACGGCCGTGGCCGTCGTCTGGCTGGCCGTCTTCCTGTGCGCCGAACGCTTGCAGCGGGCGCTCGGTCCAAGGGTCATGACGGCATTCGAGCGTCTGATGGGCTTGATCCTGACGGCCATGGCCATTGAGATGCTGCTCGCCGGCATACGCGCGTTCCTGAAATCCGTTTAACATCAGCATTCATCCACTGAAGGAGTCCAGCATGAGCCGTTGCGCCCACATTTGCCTGATGGCCGATTACAACCAGTGGATGAATGCCAAGGTCTATGCGGCGGCGGCCAGCCTGCCGCCCGGCGAGCTGCAGCGCGAGCGGGGCGCCTTTTTTGGCTCCCTGCTGGCCACCCTGAATCACGTGATGGTGGGCGACACCCTGTGGCTGCAGCGCTATGCGAAGCACCCGGCCGGCTTCCCCCTGCTCGACCCCATCCGCGCCATCACGCCGCCCGCGTCGCTCACGCACCCGCTGTTCGCGGCCGAGGATTTTGCCGCCATGCACGCGCACCGGCAATGGCTGGACCAGCTCATCATCGACTGGGCCTCCTCCATCCGCGAAGAAGACCTGGACCACCTGCTCGACTACAGCAACAGCAAGGGCCCGAACCGGCGCGAATTTTTCAGCCTGCTCATGCATTTCTTCAACCATCAGACCCATCACCGGGGCCAGGCCAGCACCCTGCTGTCGCAAGCGGGCGTGGACATTGGCGACACGGATTTACTGTTTCGCATCCCCAACCATATTGCCGACTGACGGCGCGCGGTACAGCCACGCTTTCACGCTAATCGCCGCCAGCGCCAAGGCTCCCAGCAGCGCGCCGCAGCCCAGCGCCCCCGGCATGCCGTAGGACTCGATGGCGATGCCGCCCGCCATTGCGCCCACCGTCACGCCCAGGTTGATGGCGGCGATATACACGCCGATGGCAAACGCCGGCGCCTCGCGCGCTTCGCTGCTGAGCCACACTTGCGTAACGATCAGCCCGCTCGTATGCGCGGCACCCCAGAACAGCAACAGCACCGCCATGGGCACCCAGCCGATACCGCTGCCCGCATACTGGTACAGCAGCCAGTAAGCCAGCCCCAGCAGCACGGGCTGCAGCAGCACCGTGCGCAGCACGTGCGTACCCAGCTGGCGCCCCGCGAACAGATTGCCCGCCACGCCACCGATACCAAACACCACCAGCGCCAGCCCCGTCTGGCGCGCCGACAAGCCCGCCTGCTGCTGCAGATACGCGGCCGCATACGCATACACGGCAAACATGGCGGCAAACACGAGCACGGCGGCGGTAATGGTGAACCACAGGGCGGGTTTGCGCAGCACGGCCAGCTGGCGTCCATACGCCAGCGGCGCCTCGCGCGGCGTGTCCGGCAAGAACAGATATAGCCCCAGCGCCGCCAGCGCGTTGACGAGGGCGCAGGCAAGGAACGATGCCTCGTAGCCATATTGGGCGGCGATCCACGTGGTGAGCGGGATGCCCAGCACCATGCCCATGCTGGTGCCCGTAAATGCATGCGCGCCGGCCCGCGCCGCCTGTTGCGGCGGGTACAGGGCGGCGGCCGCCACCATGGCCAGCGAGAAATACACAGGGTGGAACAGGGCCGGCACGATACGCAGCGCCAGCAGCAGCTCGAAGCGGGGCGCATACGCCGACACCACGCTGGCCAGCGCGAACACGAGCAGGGAAACGATCAACACACGCTTGCGGCGCCAGCGCGTGGCCAGCAGCACGAGAAAGGGGCCGCCCACGGCGATCACGAGGGCGAACAGGCTTACCAAGGAACCCGCCTGCGCGGCCGTCACGCCGTAGCGCTGCATGATCATCGGCAAGATGCCGACCACGCCAAACTCGATGCAGTACACGCCGAACAGACCCAGCGCGAGGAAGACGATCGGGTGCGGCCGTGTCATGGCGCCTCCATCACGCCATACACCGCCTGGCACAGTTCCGTCACGAACGGTCCCGCCATGCCTTCCAGTGCCGTATTCGTAAACGCCACCACGGACAATTCCTGCGCCGGATCGACAAACCACGAATGGCCATACGTGCCGCCCATGCGCCAGCTGCCGACGGACTCCGGCGTGGCGGCAGCAAGCGGGTCCGTCAACACGGTAAAGCCGAGGCCAAAGCCGCGGCCCGGCCAGAACGGCAAATCGAACGCCCCAGTCTGGCTCGTGCCCATCTGCTGCGCCAGACCGGCTGGCAGCAAGGGCGCGCCACCCAGGCGCAGGGTTTCCAGCAGGCGCATGAAGTCGGATGCCGAGCCGACCATGCCGGCGCCACCCGATGGATACGCCTGCGCATCGCGGGCGCGCGCCGGAGATAACACAAACCCTGCCATGCCATCGAGAAACGGCAGATGGTCTTCACCCTCATCGCGCAAGCGGCGCGGCAGGGATTCTCCCGCTGCGCGGTCCGCGTACGCGACGGCCAGACGCGCCGGGTCGGCAGCCACAAAACCCGTGTCGCGCATGGCCAGCGGCACCGTCACCAGATATTCCACGGCGTGCGCCAGCGGCATGCCGGCCGCCTGCTCGATGACGGCGCCCAGCACATCGGTGGCAATCGAGTATGCCCAGCGCTCGCCGGGCGCATATGCGAGCGGCACCGTGGCCAGGCGGCGCAGGTTGTCCTCCAGGGAAATGCGGGACGCATCCATGCCGTCGGACACCCCGGCCTGCGCATACGCGCCGCCCGGCGGCTGGAAAAAGCCATAGTCGAGCCCGGCCGTATGCGTAAGCAAGTGGCGCACGGTGATGGCCGCCACCGTACCGTCCGGCTGACGCGGCGCAAAATACGGCAGCCAGCGCGTTACCAGGTCGTCCAGGCCCAGCCTATCTTGCCCCACCAGCGCCAGCGCGGCCGCAGAGACGATAGGTTTGCTGACGGACGCCAGGCGGAACAAGGCATCCTCGCGCATGGGCGTGCCCGCCTCGCGGTCCAGGTGGCCGGCCGCGCGGCGGTAAATGTCCTGGCCACGCTGGCGCACCAGCACGACGGCGCCCACCAGGCGCTGCTGCTGCAGAACAACGTCCAGCAAGGGATCGATACGGGCGGACAGGGCCGCGGGAGAGAAGTTATAAGTCATGACAAAGCCTTTCAAATGATCAGGCTGCCAAGGTAAGGCAGGCGCGATAAAAGAAAAACAGGCTATAGTTTCTGTCTGTGCGGACGTTGGCATCCGCAATCAACAAGGATCGACATGGATAACCTGGCGGGATTCACGGCCTTTGTGCAGGCGGCCGAAACGCGCAGTTTTGTCGCGGCGGGCCGCGTGCTCGGCATTTCCGCCTCGGCCGTGGGCAAGAGCATCGCGCGGCTGGAAGAGCGCCTCGGTGTGCGCCTGTTTCACCGCAGCACGCGCAGCATCGCGCTCACCAGCGAAGGCACGGTGTTCCTGGAACGCTGCCGGCGCATCCTCGGCGAGATCGAAGCGGCCGAGCTGGAGTTATCGAACAGCAAGAGCGCGCCGCAAGGCCGGCTGCGGGTCAGCTTGCCGCAGGTGGGCAGCTTGCTCAATCCCGTGCTGGCCGCGTTCGCGCGCACCTATCCGCTGGTGGAACTCGACCTCGACTTCAGCGACCGCCGGGTCGACGTGATCGAGGAAGGCTATGACGCCGTCGTGCGCGCGGGAGAGAGCGCCGACAGCCGTTTGATGAGCCGCCAGCTGGGCCAGTTCCAGCTGCAGCTGGTGGCCGCGCCCGCTTACCTGGCGCAGCACGGCACGCCGGTGCTTCCCGCCGACCTCGTACATCACACTTGTTTGCTGTACAAATTTCCCAGCAGCGGCAAGGTCGAAGCCTGGCCCCTGCCCGAATGGCAGGCCCTGCACGCGGCCGGCTTGCCGGCCCTGCTCAACTGCAACAATGTGGAGACCCTGCTGCACTTTGCCGAAAGCGGCCTGGGCATCGCCGCCCTGCCCGACTTTGCCGTGTGCGCGGCGCTCGCCGCGGGCCGCTTGCAGCCGGTGCTGGACGCGCACCGCCAGCACGACGGCGCCTTCCGCATCCTGTGGCCCAGCAGCCGCCATCTGACGCCGAAACTGCGCGCCTTCATCGATTTCCTCGCCACCCACGTGTTTCCGGAAAGCTGAACCCGCATCAGCACCGCGCTCGTTGTTTCCACACGACAACTTAATCAAGTTGCTACCAGTTTTTCAGCTTTTCACGGACTTGATACAAGTTTTTGTATTGCAGTGCGGAATTTTGAGGAACAATTACAGGCTAGCCGCCGCTACGTATAAACCCGTAGCCCCGGCCTGTCCGATGTTTTCCCTCACTTCCGCAATACGAAAGCAATCATGTCACTCACACAATTCAAAATCGGCACCCGGCTCGGGATCGGGTTTGCTGTCGTCCTCGGCCTGCTGGTGGCTGTCTTGCTCGTCGGCTTGTATTCCATGGGACAACTGAGCGCGCGCACGCACGACATCGTGGCCGACAAGAACGTCAAAATGGCGGCCGCCAATACCATGAGCGACAACGTGCGCAACATTACCCTGGCGATCACGAGCATTGTCGTGGCGCCGACGGAAGCGCTGGTGCAGGCGGAACTGGCAAAGATCGGCGAGTCGCGCAAGAAATACGGCGCCGCCAAGAAAACCTTGCAAAAGAAAATCTCGACGGACAAGGAAACGGCGCTGATGGCCGAGCTGGACGCGGCCCTGAAATCGGGCGCGCCGCTGAACAACAAGGTCATCGAGCTGCGCAATGCGGGCCAGACGGACGAAGCGATCGCTTTCCTGACGCAGCAGGCGGCACCGAGCCTGAAACGCGTGCTGGGCGCGCTCGACAGCTTGGTCGCGTATGAAGGCGAGCAGGCGGCGCAGGCGGCAACGGAAGCCGAAACGCTGAGCAACAGCGCGCGCGCCTCCATGATTACCTTGGGCAGCGTGGCCGTGCTGCTGGGCGCTTTTGTTGCGTGGATCATCACGCGCTCGATTACCCAGCCCATCAATGCGGCCGTCAGCGTGGCCGAAACCGTGGCCTCGGGCGACTTGTCATCGCACATCGTCGTCAATTCCAGCGATGAAACGGGCCGCCTGCTGGGCGCCCTGAAAGCCATGAACACCAGCCTGCTGGGCGTGGTGGCGCAAGTGCGCAACGGCACGGATGCGATCTCCACGGCATCGAGCGAAATTGCCGCCGGCAACCTCGACCTGTCGTCCCGCACGGAAGAGCAAGCCAGCTCGCTGGAAGAAACGGCGTCGGCCATGGAAGAGCTGACCTCGACCGTGAAGCAGAACGCGGACAATGCGCGCCAGGCGAACCAGCTGGCGAAAAGCGCATCGGAAGTGGCCGTGCGCGGCGGCAGCATCGTTTCGCAAGTGGTCGACACCATGGGCACGATCAACGCCTCGTCGCGCAAGATCGTCGACATCATCGGCGTCATCGACGGCATCGCCTTCCAGACCAACATCCTGGCCTTGAACGCGGCCGTCGAAGCGGCGCGCGCGGGCGAACAGGGACGCGGTTTTGCCGTCGTGGCGTCGGAAGTGCGCAACCTGGCGCAGCGCTCGGCTGGCGCGGCGAAAGAAATCAAGGAGTTGATCGCCGCCTCCGTCGCCAACGTGGACACGGGTTCGCGCCTCGTCAATGAAGCGGGCCAGACCATGGGCGACATCGTCGACAGCATCGTGCGCGTGACCGACATCATGGGCGAGATCACGTCGGCCACGCACGAACAGACCATCGGCATCGAGCAGATCAACATGGCCATTGCCCAAATGGATGAAGTGACGCAGCAAAACGCGGCCCTCGTGGAAGAAGCGGCAGCCGCCTCGCAAAGCATGCAGGACCAGGCGGGCGAACTGGCCCACGTGGTCGGCTTCTTTAAAACCGGCAACCATGTCGCCAGCGCAGCCAAGCTGGCGCCTGTGCGCGCCACGCCAGCAGCACCAGCCATCGCGCGCCCCGCGGCCAAGCCAGCGCCAGCGCGCAAGGCCGTCGCGGCCGCGCCGGCACGCCGCAGCAATGCGGCCGCCGAGAGCGAATGGGAAGAGTTTTAATGCACGAGTTTTAACCCTCAGCAACATCGCAACGGGGGAAAGCCAGGCAGGAAGTTGCTGCCTGGCTTTTTTTCGTCTGCCAATACCACTTTTTTTTGCGGCAAAGCCCGCGCAATAGACAAAAGTGCAAAACGTGCACAGCGCATACGCTTTACAATCCTCGCTCGCTTTACAAAATATTGGTCATCATGAATCAGGCAGAACAGCAGCGCCTCCTGGCTATCCTGGAGTATTGGCACAAGATCGAATTTTTTATCCCGTTTGACCTGAATCAAATCACGGACGTTGAAGACCAGTCCACCGTGCGTCTCCTGCACCGCGAACAGCTGGCGCAATTGCCGCCGCAGTTCGCCACGCAATGGCAAGTACCGTCCGACCGCGAGATCGACGGCTTTTCATTGTTCCTCGGCGTGTTCGACAAGGCGGAAATCAACAAGGCTTGTCCGCCAGCCACTGGCCCGGAAAACATTACCGAAACAGAAAAAACAGAACTGCTGGGACGCTCGTGCTTTGCCCGCCTCAATCTCAATGCGCTGGGCGAGCCGCAGTTCGATCCGGTGTCCGTGTCGACCTTGCCGTGGGCGCTGGGCCGCGCCCGCACGCCGGACTGGTCTGGCCTGAGCCTGGACGCCTTCAGCGACAGCCAGCTGGCGCTGCAGGACAGCCTGCGCAACTTCGCGGCCAGCCGCACGCCACAGCAAGTGACGGACGAGGCCGGCAATGTCTCGTCTCCCCTGTCCGGTATGGAAATCGCGGCCCTGGCCGACCTGTTGCGCGACTGGGCCGGCTTCCACCCGTCCGCCGGCCAGCCGCTGGCCGTGCTGGAATTGCGTACGCGCAAGAAACGCGCAACGGCCACGGAAGCCGATGCGCTTGAGTCCAGCCAGAACCGCAACCTGGACTTTGGCGACGCGGTGGAACCGTCGATCGATATCCTCAACAGTTTTTACCTCGATGACCTGGAACAGATCATCCGCGCCTTGCGTGGCGGCAAGTTGCCCGCGACGGTCGCCGCCTACCTGACGCCGCTGGCGCAGGATGAGCGCATCGACCTGTACAGCCCGGCCGGACGCCAGGCGCTGGCCGCCATGCTCAATCCGGGCAATATGAACCGGGGCCACTGGCTGGAAGACGCCAGCTACGCCATGAGCCTGATGCAACAGTTCGCCATCCACGGCGCGCGCACGGGTTTGAGCGAGCGGGGCATCTTTTCCGTCAATGGCCCGCCGGGCACGGGCAAGACGACCTTGCTGCGCGAATTGTTCGCCGACAACATCGTGCGCCGGGCCAGCGTGCTGTCCTGCCTCGATCGCGCCGGCGACGCCTTCATCGGCAAGGTGGCCGTGGCCTTCGAAGGCGTGCGCGACCCGATCACCATCGCCCGCTTGCGCCCGGAACTGACGGGCTTTGAAATGGTCGTCGCTTCGTCGAACAATGCAGCCGTGGAAAACATTTCCGGCGACCTGCCAAAACCGAAGCAGCTGGGTAAGGAATGGGCACGCACGCGCTACTTTGAAAGCGTGGCGCGCCGGATCGTGGCCGACGGCAATGGCGCCAACCGCGCGCTGAGTGAGGCGGAAGCGCCATGGGGCTTGATGTCCTGCGCGCTGGGCAATAGCGCGAACCGCCGCCGCTTCGTCAGCAATTTCTATGACGACGACTGGGACAAGACCACGGCGCGCAAGACGCCGAATGCGCAAAATATCCGCCAGTGGCTGGCCAGCCACCAGGGCGTGAGCTTCGCCCAGGCGGCGCGCGAATTCCGCGAGACGGAACACGTAGTCGAAAAGGCGCTGGCCGAGCACGCCCAGTACGCGGCCCTGTGGCAAGCCGTGGGTACGTGCACGGAAGCCGAATTCATCCACAGCAGCCAGCAGGCGCTGATTGCGGCCGAAGAAGAAATGGATGCGGCCAATGGCGCCCTGTCCGACGCGCTGGCGCAGCAGGACACCCTGCTTGCCAGCAAGAAGGAATTGCTGGAAGAAGAACGCCTGGTGGCGCTGACGCAGCCCGGTTTCTTTGCCCGCTTGTTCCGCACGGCGCCGGCGCGCACCTACAAGGACGCCGTCGTCGCCAACGCCGAGGCGCAGCGCCAGGCTGCGCGCGACGTGTCCGCCATCAAGCTGCTGCTGAAGGGCGAGCTGGAGCCGCGCTGCGAACGCGCGCGCAACAGCCTGCACATCGCCCTGCGCACGGCGCAATCGCGCCAGCGCGAATGGGATGACAGCACGGAACTGCTGCGCCGCGCGCGCATGCGCTTCCCCACCATCGCCGCGCCGGCGACCCTGGACGAGCTGGACGGCGACGCGCTGCAAATTGGCGGCCTGTGGCATGAACCGGCCCTGGCGCGCCTGCGCTCGCGCCTGTTTGCCAAGGCCCTGGCCCTGCATGAAGCATGGCTGGCGGAAGTGGCAAAGAAAGGCGGACCCGGCTTTGGCGGCAACTTGCTGGCCGTGTCGAAATTGCTGAAAAACAAGCGCGCCTACGACCAGTCGCACATCGCCATGGTCTGGCACAGCCTGTTCATGGTGGTGCCCGTCGTGTCGACGACGTTTGCCTCGTTCGCGCGCCAGTTCCAGGGCATGGGTGCCGAATCGCTGGGCTGGCTGTTCATCGACGAGGCGGGCCAGGCCGTGCCGCAAGCGGCGCTGGGCAGCCTGTGGCGTGCCAAGCGCGCCGTCGTCGTGGGCGACCCGCTGCAGATCGAGCCCGTGTTCACGGTGCCGGGCCGCCTCGTGCAAACCTTGTCCGCCCTGTCGCCGCACACGCAGGATGGCAGTTATGCGCCAACTTCCGTTTCCGTACAGACATTGGCGGACAAGGCCAACCGCTATGGCGCCGTCGTCGGCGCCGGCAGCGCACAGCCGCTGTGGATAGGCAGTCCCTTGCGCGTACACCGCCGCTGCGTGGAACCGATGTTCTCGCTGGCCAACAGCATCGCCTACGAAGACAAGATGGTCTATGGCTTGAGCGAGCGCACGCCGCCGGCCGGCGCGCGGGGACTCACGCGTGGCCCCAGCTGCTGGATCGACGCCGCCGGTCCTGTCAGCTACAAGCAGGTCGTGCCCGTGCAACTCGAATTCGTGCTGGAAGTGCTGCTGAAACTGTACCGCCGCGACGGCAAACTGCCCGACATGTATGTGATTACGCCCTTCAAGGCCGTGCGCAACGAATTGCGCTCGCGCATCGTCGACATGGACTGGGACCGCCGCCTCGGCTACGGCAAGGCGCCGACTGCCCGCGAATTGCGCCAGTGGAGCAGCCAGATGGTGGGCACCGTGCATACCTTCCAGGGCAAGGAGCAAAGCGTGGTGATGCTGGTCCTCGGCGCCGATGACAGCACGGCCGGTGCCGCGCAGTGGGCGGCAGCCACGCCGAACTTGCTCAACGTGGCCCTGACGCGCGCGCAGCACCATGTGTACATCGTCGGCAACCCGCTGCTGTGGGGCCAATTGCCGCATTTCGCGCCCGCGTGTGCGCAGTTGCCGCATACGGGCATGCATGAGTTTTTGGTGGAGATGGGTTGACGGCCCCATGACCATGCTTTACGGCGTAGGTCGGATTAGGTCCGCAGGACCGTAATCCGACAATATGGTTGGCGCGTGATGTCGGATTACGCGCTTGCGCGCTAATCCGACCTACGGTCCTCGAGCGGAAACACTAAAGTGAACGTCGTGGCGGCCGCATCCGACGCCACCGTCGCGCTGCCGCCATGCAACTGCATGATGGCCGTGACGATGGCCAGGCCCAGGCCTGTGGAAGCGGCCGAGTCGCTGCGGGCCGGGTCAGCGCGGTAGAAACGCTCGAACAAATGGGGCAAGTGGCGCGCGGGGATGGCGGAGCCGAGGTTGCTTACGCTCAGTTCCACACCCTCGTTCGTCGCATGCGAGCGCAGCAGTATCGTGCTGCCGGGCGCCGCGTGGCGTATCGCGTTCGACAGCAAATTACCGAGCGCGCGGCGCAGCAGTTGCGGCTCGGCCGTCACCGTGCCGCTGCCATGGCAAGCCAGCGCCAGCTCGCGCTCTTCGGCCAGTCCCTCAAAGAAATCGGCCAGGCGCAAAAACTCGTCCTGCACGGGCAAGACTTGCTTGACGAGCACCATTTCATCCTGCTGCGCACGCGCCAGGAACAGCATGCTGTCGATCATGCGCGACAGCCGTTCCAGCTCTTCCACATTTGACGACACCAGCTGTTCATACTCGTGCGCGCTGCGCGGGCGGGCCAGCATCACCTGGCTTTGCCCCAGCAAATTGGTGACGGGCGTGCGGAATTCATGCGCCAGGTCGGCGGAAAACTGCGACAGCCTCGCATAGCCTTCCTGCAGCCGCGCCAGCATGGCGTTGAGCGCCTGAATCAGAGGCAGCAATTCCGTGGGCGCGCCGCGCGCATCGAGCTGCTGCTCCAGCTTGCCAGGCCGCACGAGGGCCGCATGGGCGGCGATATTGCGCAGCGGCCGCAGTCCCCGCAGCAGCATCAGGCTCGCCAACAGCGCCGCCACCAGCGCGCTGACGGCCACCGAGACGACGATTTGCCAGCGGTAGGCCGCAAACATGGCCGTGCGGTCGCCGTAGACCCGGGCGACGGAAATGTCCGCCATCTGCGCCGGGTCGCCGATGCGCGCGCTGGCCGCCACGACCCTGGCTGGATAACCGTCGCGGCTGGTCCAGCTGACGATGTCGTTGTTTGTCACGGGCGCATCGACGGCGACAGGAACAGGATGCGCCACCGTCTCGCCGTTCGGATTGACATCGATCAAACGCGTGCCATCGGCGCGCACGATGCGCACCAGGGAATTTTCTTGGCCGCTCATGGTGTCGCGGAAATACTGGGGCCGCTCGCGGATGATGTCGAGGGTACCCGCATTGCCCAGCAGCTGCTGGATCTGCCGCAGTTTCCCCAGCAATAATATATCGTCGCGGCGCTCGATTTCCGCGACAAATGAACGGTACAAATGCATGCCCAGCCCGGCCGACACGAGCGCCACGATCAGTACGAACACGAGCGTGACGCGCAGGGTCAGCGAGCGGCGGAGTTGCGCCAGCTTCATGCGGGCGCGCCACTGTCAGCCACGGCAGGCGCGCGCAATTCGCAGACATAGCCCATGCCCCGCAAGGTGTGGATCAGCTTGGGTTCGAACGGGTCGTCGAGCTTGCTGCGCAGGCGGCGGATGGCCGCGTCGATCACGTTGGTATCGCTCTCGAAATTGATGTCCCATACTTGCGAAGCGATGATGGAGCGCGACAGCACTTCGCCCTGGCGCCGCGCCAATAAATGCAGCAAGCCGAACTCCTTGGCCGTCAGGGTGATGCGCTGGCCTTGCCGGCTCACCTTGCGCTTCATCACGTCGATTTCCATGTCGCCGATCCGGATGACGTCGTCTTCGCGCGGCGGCCCGCGCCGCAGCAAAGTGCGGATGCGCGCCACGAGTTCGGCAAACGCGAACGGTTTCACCAGGTAATCGTCGGCGCCCAATTCCAGCCCCTTGACCCGGTCCTGCACTTCGTCGCGCGCCGTGAGGAAGATTACGGGCACGTCGGCGCCGCCCTCCTGCAAGCGCAGCGCGCGCAAGACTTGCCAGCCATCCATGATGGGCAGCATGACGTCGAGCACGATGAGATCGGGTGACTCGCTGCTGGCCATATACAAGCCGTCGCGGCCATTGCGCGCCAGGCTCACCGTAAAGCCGGACTCGGCCAGGCCGCGCAGCAGATAGTCGCCCGTCTTCGGTTCGTCTTCGATTACCAGGATGCGCATGGGTAGGGGCTTTCTTGTGGGAAGTTGAACCATTTTACGCCGCGTGCAAACCGCTGCGGATGATAAAAATGTCATGCGGCGATCATCTTCTCGTAGGGCAACACTGGCCATACTGGCGTCACTTTACTCAACGGACAGCCACATGAAAACCCTGTTATTCGGCAGTACCCTGCTGTGCCTGCTGGCCGGTCCAGCCCACGCTCAATTGCGCAAGGTCGATGACCTCTCGCTGGCGGCGGCCAACAAGCTGGCCGATGCGGCCATGGCAGCATGCCAGGCGCAAGGACGGCACATCGTCGTTACCGTGCTCGATCGTGGCGGCAATATTGTCGCTGTGCAGCGCGCCGATGGCGTCGGGCCGCACAACACGGATGCGAGCCGGCGCAAGGCCTACACGGCCCTGTCCACCAAGAATGATACCCAGGCGCTGGCCGTGGCCGCGCGTAGCAATCCCGACATGGCCAATCTGACCACCGTGCCGGAACTGTTGCTGCTGGGCGGCGGCCTGCCTTTGCGAAGCAAGGGCGAAGTGGTCGGCGCCATCGGCGTGGCCGGTGGCGGTGGCGCCCTGCAAGACCGGGCCTGCGCCCATGCCGCCCTGGCCGCCATCCCTGAACTCGATTCCCCTACCCTTTAAACTGAAAGATACGACGATGAGCACACTGAAACAATTCACCGCCGCCCTGGCCTTCGCCAGCCTGTCCAGCATGGCCCTGGCCGCCGCCAATCCCTTGAGCGTGCACATTCTCGACTTGCAGAGCGGACAGCCGACGGCGGGCGTAACGGTCACCCTGGAGCAAAAGAACGGTGAAGGCTGGCAACAACTGGGCAGTGCCGTGACGAATGCGCAGGGGCGCATCGCGGCCATGTATCCGGTGGATGCGCCCATGCAGGCGGGCGATTACCGCATCGTGTTTAAAACGGGCGAGCACTATGCGCGCCTGAAACAGGAAACTTTTTTCCCGGAAATCCCCGTGCAATTTCACGTGGAAAAGACTGACCAGCACTATCACATTCCGCTGCTGCTCAGCCCTTTCGGCTTTTCCACGTATCGGGGCAATTAACCGTTGCTCAAGCCACCGTCTTCGCCGTCTGCCCGAACAGCACGCTTTTCGCATCGCCGCTGACGGTCGGCTGCACATTGATCTCCGCCGCCCGCGCATACGCGCGCACGGTGGCGGGACGGGCGGCAATGGCCGCGAACCAGCGCGCCAGATGCGGGAAATCTTCCAGCTTCTGGCGCTGGCGTTCGTGCGGCACGATCCACGGATAGATCGCCATGTCGGCGATGGAATAGCTGTCGCCGGCCACGAATTCGCGGTCCGCCAGGCGCTTGTTCAGCACGCCGTATAGCCGGTTCGTTTCGTTGACGTAGCGCGTGATGGCGTAGTCGATCGGTTCGGGCGCATATTGCACGAAATGGTGGTTTTGCCCGGCCATGGGGCCAAGGCCGCCCATTTGCCAGAACAGCCATTGCATGACTTCGGCACGTCCCCGCACATCCATCGGCAGGAATTGCCCGCTTTTCTCGGCCAGGTATTGCAAAATCGCGCCAGACTCGAACAGCGACAGCGGCGCGCCGCCATCTTCCGGCGCCTGGTCGACGATGGCGGGAATGCGGTTATTCGGCGCGATGGCGAGAAACTCGGGCTTGAACTGCTCGCCCTTGCCGATATGCACGGGAATAAGGTTGTAGGGGATGCCCGCTTCTTCCAGGAACATCGTCACTTTGTGCCCGTTGGGCGTGGTCCAGTAATACAGGTCGATCATCGTGGTCTTTCCAGGTAGATAAGTAGGAGCAGGCGAACTTGGCATAACTATTGTCGCGCCGCAACTGATATGCATGGATATAATGCCACGTAAGCGAAAAACAAGGCGGCGCAAGCACCCACTAGCGCCGTCACGCAGGCATCCCGACATTCCCGAGCACAAAACAAAGAAAGCCGACCATGCGCAAACTCCTGATCGTCACGCTGTCCGTCCTGCTGTCAGGCTGTGTCCAGGACTTCGCCATCTACATGTTCGATGGGCAAGACCATTCCCTGACCGTGCGCCGCCAGCAACGTTATTTTTGGCAAGATACCGTGGAAGTGCAGCTGATGGCGACCAATCTGCCGCAATGCCAGCGCTTGCATACCCTGTCCACCGATGCGCCGGCCGACATCACCGTCGAGCTGTTCGCGGCCGGCGATGGCCTGTGGAATATCCGCATGGGCAAGCAGTTGTGGCAGGCGGAAACGAATACCTGCAATGAGCTGACGGAAATGGAAAACGACCCGAAAGCCGACCTGGGCCAGCCGGTCGGGCAATTCGTGGTCGTCGATGACAAGCTGGAATTCGAACCGGCGCCGCCAGCGGCGGCACCAGCCCAGTAGAACCCTAGCGCGCCGCCAGGCTGCGCAGCGGCTTTTTCGCCGCGGCGCGCGGTGCGCCAGCCGAAGTGGCCGCCAGGCGCGGCGACGTGCCCGGCTCCTGCGCCGACAGTTTGAAGCGCGCCACCAGTTGCGCCAGCACGGCCGCCTGGTCCTGCATGCTCGACGCCGCTGCCGCCGCCTCTTCCACCAGTGCCGCATTTTGCTGCGTCACGCTATCCATCTCCGTGATCGCTTGGTTGACGTGGCCGATGCCCGTGCTTTGCTCGTGCGAGGCGGCCGTGATGTCGGCCATGATGTCGGTCACGCGCGAGACGGAAGCGACTACCTGATCCATGGTCGTGCCCGCCTGTGCGACAAGCGTGCTGCCGGCCGCGATGCTGTCGACGGAAGCGCCGATCAGCTCCTTGATTTCCTTCGCCGCACCGGCCGAGCGCTGCGCCAGATTACGCACTTCAGATGCCACGACGGCAAAGCCGCGACCCTGTTCGCCGGCGCGCGCCGCTTCCACGGCCGCGTTCAAGGCCAGGATATTCGTCTGGAAGGCGATGCCGTCGATGACGCCGATGATGTCGACGATCTTGCGCGACGAGGCGTTGATGGTGTCCATGGTACCGATCACTTGCGCCACCACGGCGCCGCCCTGGCGGGCCACGGCGGAAGCGGACTGCGCCAACTCATTTGCCTGCACGGCGTTGCCCGCGTTTTGTGTCACGGTCGAGGTCAATTCCTCCATCGAGGCAGCCGTTTCTTCCAGCGAACTGGCTTGCATTTCCGTGCGCGCCGACAAGTCCATATTGCCGCTGGCGATCTCGCTCGACGCCGTGGCGATCGTCTCGGCGCTATGGCGGATTTCGCTGATCGCATCGACCAGGTTGGTTTGCATGGTTTTCATCGCGTACAGCACGCTGTGGCGATCGTTGGCATGCGTGCGCACGACGCCGCTCAAATCGTTATTCGCGATCTTTTCCGCCACGTCGGCCGCATACTCGGGATCGCCGCCCAGCGCATGGCGCAAGCTGCGGTTGATCACCACGACGACGGCGGCCAGCAAGCCGCACACGAGCACCAGCACGCCCAGCGAGGTCAGCAGCGACTGGCGGAAGGCCGCGTCGATATCGTCCATGTACACGCCCACCACCAGGGTCCAGGCCCATGGCTTGTAGGCCGCCACGCGGCTCATCTTCGGTTCGGGGGTCTTCTGGCCGGGACGGGGGAAATAATAATGAACGAAGCCCTTGCCCGTATCGCTCTTGCCGACAGCCACGATGTCGCGGTACAGATAGGTGCCGTTGGCATCCTTAAAATCCGACATGTTCTTGCCATCGGTTTGCGGCGCGGCAGGATTCATCACGACGACGGCGTCGAGGTTGATGATGGACAAATAACCGGTCTCGCCGAAACGCATGCTCTTGATGACGGCCGTGGCCTGCTTTTGCGCTTCTTCCTTCGTCAAGGCGCCGCTGGCGGCCAGGTCGCCGAACATCTTGACGGCGCCCAGGCCCAGGTCGGCGGCATTGCTCAGGTCGGCGCTACGTTCTTCGATGCGGATCTTGCGCACTTCCAGGGCGTTATAGACAAAAATAACGGTGATGCACAACAGGCTGCAAATCAGGGGAATCCATAACTTCTGCTGGAACGTCAATTTCTTCATGCTGTGTCTCCAACTATCTATTTGCGGCGGTGGGGCGTGGCCCGCTTCCTGCTCGACAGGCCAGGAATGCGGCGGCGACGATGCTCTGGCGGCACCGTTCAGACGACACCAGCATACGCTCGAAATACCGGTATTTACAATGCCGGGAGGCAATGATTTTTGCTTGGTGTTGTTAATGCGTTGCGACAATTGATGAGAATTGATGCTGCATTGCAGTAAAAAAGCATGCAGATAGGGGGTGGCAAGGCAGGCGGGGGTGGCGTGCCTGTGTCAAAATGCACGCCGGATAAAGATGAATCACGAAAGCACAGCATGACCAAGAATGAAGCCATGAAACGCATCAACGACCGCCTGGGCAAACCCACCTTGACGGACAAGAACACGCATTTTGCCAGCGTCGCCAGCTATGGCACGGACGAAGGCTGGTGGCTGAAGATCCCCTTCCTGACCTTCAAGCAGGAATTGCATTTCATCCTCAACAATGAGAAAACGAAAAGCTTCCAGCACCTGAAAATCGGCCCCAACCAGATCCTCAGCCCCGGCATGAAATTCCGCAGCACGGGCGGCGCGGCCGACGCCTTCATGTCGGCCTCGGCGCCGAAGCGCCTGGTCGACTTGCTCGACGGCGGCAGCAAGTACAATTTTACAAAACACTTTGTCAACGATTATCGCTATTAGGAACACCTGACCAAACCTGCTGCGCGTCGGTTTTGTCAGACGTTGTGTAGCCTTGTCAGATCATTTTTGGGGCGGCAGCCACGCCTTGATCAAATGCTGGGCGATATCGAGCGCGTCGTCGCGGCTGGTGCCGAAATGCAGGGGATAACCCCAGAACTTGCCGAACATCACGGCAAAGGCCTTGCCCGCCAGACGCTTGGCGGCGCTCGGTTCGACCAGCACCATGCCCTGGATATACGCACGGATGGCCGCCTTGTTCTGCTTCATCCAGAGTGACGCCCGCTTGCGCTCTTCCTGCGGGTGTTCGTGCCCATCCTCGTCAAAGCCTTCCTCGCTGAGAATGACAAACGCCTGGCGGCGCGCCAGCAGCGCGTCAAACTGGGCAAACAGCATATCGGGCTGGGCAGGCGCTGCCTCGCGGCGCATCCAGACGAGGGGAAAAGTGGATAGATCAAGCTGCATGGTGATGACTCCTTCAAGGGGTTGCCGTTCCTCCTTACCTTCATCAGAACACTGGCGGCGGCGGTTGCCGTTGAAGCGGGGCTGCGGATCTCCATACAATACCGTTGGCGGTACCGCGCGTCATTGCATAAAATAGCCACAATATTATTCAATCCAGCCAGAATCCACCCATGTCCCATCCATTGCAGCCCAACATGCTCACCACCGAGCTGGGCCTTGACGCCAGCGCCTCCCTCATGGATTTCGACGTCGATGGCGTGTTGCGCCCGCTGCTGGCCGTGGGCCTGGCCAGCGTGCCCGAGGAGGCCGAGCAGGCACCGCACCAGCACCGCAAGGGGCAGTTGCTGTATGCCACGCGCGGCGTGATTCATTGCGAGGTGGACAGCGGCGTGTGGATCGTGCCGCCCCAGTGCGCCGTGTGGATACCGGGCGGCCTGATGCATTCCGCGCAGGGCGTGGGCGAGGCCCAATGTTATTGCCTGTTTGTCGAACCGGCCATGGCGCCGGCCTTGCCCACCGTCTGCTGTACCGTGGCCGTCTCGCCCCTGCTGCGCGAACTGATCGCCAAGGCGGCCGGTTTTCCCACCTTGGCCGCGCTGCATGGCGCGCAGGAACGCCTGGTGTTCACCCTGCTCGACGAACTGGCGGCCGCGCCCGTGGAAGACTTGCATCTGCCGATGCCGCGCGATGCGCGTTTGCGCCGCCTGGCCGCCCTGCTGCTGGCGCAGCCCGCCGATAAAAGCACCCTGGCCGAGTGGGCCGGCCGCATCGGCATGAGCGAGCGCAGCATGACCCGGCAGTCACTGGAGGAATTGGGCATGAGCGTGGGCCGCTGGCGCCGGCAATTGCACGTCATCCTGGCCTTGCGACGGCTGGCGCAAGGCCACAGCGTAAAAGCGGTGGCGCTGGAACTCGGTTATGAAAATACCAGCGGTTTCGTCACCATGTTCCGCAAGGCGGCGGGCAAGCCGCCAGCGCGCTACCTGGCGGAACGGGAATCGGGAAGAGCATAAAAAAAGGCGGCATCTGCCGCCTTCGTCACGCATCATCGCCGAACAATCAGCTTTCGCGCGCCAGTGCCAGAAATTCCGTACGCAGCGCCAGGTTCGGCTGCATCTCGCCCAGCATGGCCGAGGTGATGGTTTCTTCGCCCGGCGTACGGATGCCGCGGCTTTCCATGCACAGATGGCGGCAGCGTACGACCACGCCCACCGATTTCGGTTCCAGCACTTCCATCAGGGCATTGGCGATCTGCATCGTCATGCGTTCCTGCACTTGCAGGCGCTTGGAGAAACAATCGACGAGGCGCGTCAGTTTCGACAGGCCGACGATCTTGCCGTTTGGCACGTAACCGATGGTGGCCTTGCCGAAGAACGGCGCCAGATGGTGTTCGCAATGGCTGTAGACGGGAATCCCGCGCACGACGATGAGCTCGTTGTACTGTTCCGCGCCATCTTCAAACGCTTTCAGCAAGTCCACCGGATCCTGGCCATAGCCGGACGTCCAGTGCTTCCACGCCTTGGCCACGCGTGCCGGCGTTTCCAGCAAGCCAGGACGCTGCGGATCTTCACCAAAGCTGCTGATCAGCCGGCGCCAGTCGTTTTCGGAGAATTCTTCTTGAGACATGCTACACCACCCTAAAATTTTCAATTGCCGCCAGTATATAGAAAATGCGGCAGGCTGCCCGAGCAGCCCCGGCTTTCTATGCCGTTGGCGGACGGTGGGCGCCCACCAGCAACGCGGAAATCGACACGCTCGAACTCGCCTCCGGCCACGCATCGCCGGGGCCGAACCAGCGCGCCTCGGCGATCTCGTTCTCGTCGAGGCGGATCTCGCCGTCGAGGTAATCGGCCGTAAACGCGATCATCAGCGAATGGGGAAACGGCCAGGACTGGCTCATGAAGTACTGCAGATTGTGCACGCGCAAGCCCACCTCTTCCATCACTTCGCGGTGCACGGCTTCCTCGATCGATTCACCCGCTTCCAGGAAACCGGCCAGCGGGCTGAAACGCTGCGATGGCGAGTGCTTGTGCATGGCCAGCAACACCTGTTCGCCCTTGCGGATGAGCACCATCATGGCCGGCGAAATGCGCGGATACGCGAGCATGCCGCAGGCGGCGCAGGTGAAACAGCGTTCGCCGCGCGTGCGCTGCATGGGCGTGGCGCACACGCCGCAATGGCGGTGCGTGCGCGCCCACTCGGCCAGTTGCACGGCGCGGCTGGCCAAGCCCAGGAAAGCATCGTCGACGGCATTGAACAGCGAGCGCATGCCGTGCCAGGCCAGGCCGGCACCCGGCGGCAACTCTTCGTCGGCCCAGACCGTCTGGCAATAGCGGCCCTGCCACCAGCCCACGGGCTGTGCGCGGCTCAGATCGATATCGTACGCGGCTACCTCGGCGGCCGTGGGCAAGGTCAGCTCTGGCGTACGCAACAACAAACGCCCGCGGTGAAAGACAAACGTCAGCGTATCCGTGGCGGCCGGGGCCGGTTCGGGCGCATCGATCAGGGGGACAAAGGCATCGGGAGTCTGCAGCATTCTGAAAGGAAATTTGTAAAGGTTGCTCATCATACTCCCGCCGGCGGACGCTTGCGCGCATAGCAGCGGCCGGGCCGCAAAGCAAGCATTCATCAGCCATGACAGTGTTTTTTTTGCGGCACGCCCAATCCGTTGCGTAAATGATACTGATAACGATTCTCATTTACGAAATAGCGCCCAGTTATTACAATACGGCCTATTCCGTCTCCATCGCCAGCCACTTGCCCGCGTGCCCAAGCACTGCGGCGCAGAGCCAGCCAGGAACCACTACCCTGACCTTTTCGAAAGAGCAAGATGGCAATCAAGAGCCGCAAACACGCCCCCACCCGTTTCAACCAGCACATCGGCGCCGCCCTGGCCGTGATGCTGCTGCCCGTTGCCGCCCAGGCAGCCGACCCGGCCGGCCAAAGCGCGCCCGCATCGCAGCAAACCCTGAACGAAATCAAGGTCGTGGGCTCCAAGGAAAATGATTTCAAGGCAGAAAAAGCCTCGTCGCCGAAATACACGGAAGAGCTGGTCAATACGCCGCAAACCATCGTCGTGATCAAAAAGGAATTGATCGAGCAGCAAGGTGCGCTGACCCTGACGGACGCGCTGCGCAACACGCCAGGCGTGGGTACTTTTTTCCTCGGTGAAAACGGCAACACGAACACGGGCGACGCCGTCTACATGCGCGGTTTCGATTCGTCGGGCAGCATCTATGTCGATGGCGTGCGCGACGTGGGCTCCATCTCGCGCGACGTCTTCAACATCGAACAGATCGACGTATTGAAGGGCCCGGCGGGCACGGACAGCGGCCGCGGTTCGCCGACCGGCTCGATCAACCTGGTCAGCAAGACGGCGACCATGGAAAACAAATTCAATTCGCTGCTGACAGTGGGCAGCGGCAAGCAGAAACGCGCCACGGCCGACTGGAACCGCGTTCTCGACAGCGATACCGGCACGGCATTGCGCCTGAACCTGATGACGCAGGACAGCGGCGATCCGGCGCGCGACGAAGTCAAGAACAAGCGCTGGGCCTTCGCGCCCACCGTCACCTTCGGCATCGGCAAACCGACGCGCATCACGGCCAGCTACCTGCATGTGGATCAGGACAACGTACCCGACGGCGGCGTGCCGACCATCGGCTTGCCTGGCTACTCGACGCCGGACACCATCACGAAGACAAACCCGGTCATCCGCACTTTCCTGAACGGCGCGGCCAAGGTCGATCCGAAGAATTTCTACGGCTCCACTGCGGACTACAACAAGGTCAAGGCCGATATGGGCACCTTGCGCATCGACCATGATTTCTCGCCAACCTTGCAAATCCAGAACACCACGCGCTATGGCAAGACCCAGCAGGACTACCTGCTGACGGCCTTCATGGGCAGCACCGTCAACCTGAAGACACCGGTCGCCACCGATCCGTCGACCTGGACCATGGCGCGCTCGTTGCGCACCGTGAAAGACCAGGAAAACACGATCCTGACCAACCAGACCGTGGTCAGCGCACAATTCGACACTGGCGTGCTGAAGCACTCCGTGGTGGCCGGCGCCGAGTTCACCAGCGAAAAACAGACCAACTACAGCTATGTGCCCGCCAGCCTGGGCACTTTGCAGGATGCCAATCTGTACAACCCGAACCCGCGTGACACCGTCACCGGCCATAACCCCGTACGCAGCGGCGCCTTCACCGAAGGCGAAGTCAATACGCAAAGCCTGTACGTGTTCGACACCATCAAGTTCGGCGACAAGTGGCTGTTCAACGGCGGCGTGCGTTTCGACCATTTCAACACCACGTATGATGCCGTCGCTCTGCAAGGGGCCGTGACTGCGCCTGCGGTACAGCCCTTGCCCGTCGGCACGCCGATTCCGACGCATCTGACCCTGAGCGACACCTTGGCCAACGGCAAGATCTCGGCCATGTACAAGCCAACGCCGGACAGCAGCGTGTACGCCTTGCTGGCCACGTCGAAAGCGCCGCCGGGCGTCAACTTCGCCTTGAGCGCGGGCGCCAACAGCGCGCAAAATCCAAAATATGACCCGCAGGAAACCATTACCAAGGAAATCGGTACCAAGTGGGACTTCCTGAAACAAAAACTGTCGTTCTCGGCCGCCGTCTACCAGACCACCGTCAAGAATGAAGTGGAACAAGATCCTGTGATCCCGACCATTTATTACCAGACCGGCAAGAAACGCGTGGAAGGCCTGGAACTGGGCGTGGTGGGCGAGATCATGCCGAACTGGCTGGTCAGCGCCGGCTACACGCGCATGAATACCAAGGTCGAGTCGGGCAAGGTCGTCACGGCCAGCGGCGTCAACAACCTCAGCTACACGCCAAAACAGGCGTTCACCAGCTGGACCTCGTACACCCTGCCATTCGGCCTGAAGATCGGCGGCGGCGCGCGTTACGTGGGTGAAATGCTGCGCGGCACCGATGGCGCCGTCGGCACGCCGGCACGCGTCGATGCCTACTGGGTCTTCGATGCCATGGCAAGCTACACCGTCAACAAGAACCTCGACCTGCAGTTGAATGCCTACAATCTGGCCGACAAGACCTATGTGGCGGCCATCAACAAGTCCGGCTTCCGCTACACGCCAGGCCAGCCCCGTTCGTTCAGTCTGATGGCCAATATCAAGTTCTAACGTCAAGAAAACAAGTATTACGCGACATCGAGCCCCTCTTCGGAGGGGCTTTTTTATTGTCCTGATAATCTTGCCTTTTTGACGCACTGCCGCCCTGCCGCGACTAGCGTATGAAAAGTCATACAGCGATGGCCCGCCGCGTCCAATATTTCGCGCAAGCACGCGAAGTTGCAACATCCTAACAACAAAAAAGCTTCCTTAAATCAACAACTTAAGAAGTTATGCGCCAAATGCCAATTTCAGGCATATCCTTTGCTATGTACAGGTTTTGCTGCAAATAATCGCTAGCACGCAAGGGCTTGTTTTTGAGAAATATTGACTCCAAGCTTGAGTTGCTCGCTATCAATAATCCGCTCACAGCGGCGTTTCACCGGAGGAGTCAAAATGAAAAAGAAACGGCCATTAACCCTGTACATCCTGATTGCCATGGTCCTCGGCATTATTGTCGGCTATGGATGCAACACCGCTTTCCCTGATGCCAAGCTCAGCGCTCAGATCGCTGGCAATATTTCCATCGTCACCGACGTCTTCCTGCGCCTGATCAAGATGATCATTGCGCTGCTGGTGTTCTCGACCCTGACAGTCGGTATCGCTCACATGGGCGACGGCAAGACGGCCGGCCGCATCGGCCTGAAAGCCATGTGCTGGTTCGTCGTTGCCTCGCTGGTTTCGCTGGCGCTGGGCATGGTGCTGTCGAACCTGATGCAGCTGGGTACCAACCTGGGCTTGCCGTTGCCGGACGTACACGCTTCGACGAATTTGAAAACGGCCGCCTTCACCTTGAAAGACTTCTTCACGCACCTGGTGCCGAAGTCGCCGATCGAGGCCATGGCCAACAATGAAATCCTGCAAGTGCTGGTGTTCTCGATCTTCTTCGGCGGCGCACTGGCCGGCCTGGGCGAATCGGGCAAGACCCTGACGGCCGTCGTCGACCAGCTGGCGCAAGTCATGCTGCGCATCACCGGCACCATCATGAACCTGGCCCCACTGGCCGTGTTCGCCGCGATGGCTTCCGTCATCACCACGCACGGCCTGGGCGTGCTGGTCACGTTTGCCAAGTTCATGGGTGGCTTCTACCTGGGCCTGATGTGCCTGTGGGCACTGCTGATCGGCGCCGGCTTCGTCGTCATCGGCCCGCGCGTCTTCAAACTGGTCGGCCTGATCCGCGAACCGTTCCTGCTGGCATTCTCGACGGCCAGCTCGGAAGCGGCCTATCCAAAACTGCTGACGGCGCTCGACCAGTTCGGCGTGGACCGCAAGATTTCCAGCTTCGTGCTGCCGATGGGCTACTCCTTCAACCTCGATGGCTCGATGATGTACTGCACCTTTGCCGTGCTGTTCATCGCGCAAGCCTACGGTATCGACCTGTCGATCGGCACGCAGATCACCATGCTGCTGCTGCTGATGCTGACCTCGAAAGGCATGGCCGGCGTACCGCGCGCCTCGCTGGTGGTGATTGCCGCTACCCTGAACCAGTTCAATATCCCGGAAGCGGGCTTGCTGCTGCTGATGGGCGTCGACCAATTCCTCGACATGGGCCGTTCGGCCACCAACGCGGTCGGCAATGCCGTCGCCACGGCTGTCGTCGCCAAGTGGGAAGGTGGCCTGGCCACCGAGGAAGAAGCAGCCGCGGCCAACGCGGCCAGCCAGAACACGGAAAGCCATTGGGGCGAAGCGGATCACGCTAGCAAAGCCTGATAGCGCCATGGCCCGCCACAAGCGGGCCATTTATTTGTTGTCGATGTTGAGTAACAAGCAGTCAGGTAGTGCGATCAGTAGTCATTCCAACTTATTAGAGAGATTTTCATGAAAAAAGTCCTGTTTACCCTGCTGACCCTCGGCGCAGCCTCCACCGGCGCCATGGCCCAATCGAGCGTGACCATGTATGGCGTGGCTGACGCCGGCCTGGTGTTCGACAAGGATGCGTCCGGAGACCGCCTGAACCGCGTCGCTTCCGGCGTCGCTTCGGGCTCGCGCATCGGCTTCAAGGGCAAGGAAGACCTCGGTGGTGGCCTGGCCGCTACCTTCGTGCTGGAAAGCGGTTTCAATATCGATACCGGTACCTCGGGCCAGGGCGGCCGGCTGTTCGGCCGCCAGGCGTATGTGGGCCTGACCGGCAGCGCCGGCGCCCTCACCCTGGGCCGCCAATATACGCCGTACTACCTGGCCCTGCGCGACGTGGCCGATCCGTTTGTCATCGGCCTGGCCGGCACGGCATCGAACATTATGGCGACGAATTATCGCATCGACAACATGGTGCAATACAGCACGCCGACCTGGAGCAAGCTGTCGGCCGACCTGGCGTATGGCTTTGGCGAAGTGGCCGGCGACAATGCGAAAAACCGCAGCATGGGCGGCGCCGTGCATTACATCGACGGTCCGCTGAACGTGACCCTGACGCACCACCGCCAGGAAAATGCGCTGGCGACCCAGCAAACGCGCAACACCCTGCTGGCCACGCGCTACGACTTTGGCGTGGTGCAAGGTAACTTCGGCTACGCCGACAACCGTGCCCTCGACGACAGCAAGAGCAACGACATCCTCGTTGGCTTCAGCGCCCCGTTCGGCGCCACCAAGCTGGTCGCGTCGTACATCCGCCACAACGACAAGAGCAATGCCAACCGTGACGCCCAGCAGTGGGCCATCGGCGCCTTCTATGCACTGTCCAAGCGCAGCGACCTGTACACAGGTTACGGCCACATCAGCAACAAGAACGGCGCTACCTACAAGGTTGGCAATGCCACGGACGATGGCACCGGTAACAGCGGTTTCAACCTCGGCATGCGCCACACGTTCTAAGGACGTCGGCCAAAATCTACTGCGCGGCGCGCTTTGCGGCCGGCGATGCTCACCGTACTAAAGTACGGTTGCGCTTCTCGGCCACAAATCACTGCCGCTCGCTACGATTTTGTCGGACGTTGAGATGTCCGTAAAATAGAAGTGTGGGCCGCCGGATGCATATCCGGCGGCTTTTTCTTTTTACGCAATATTTAAATGCGATACTGTGGGTTCTTGCAAGTTGGCAGCTGATTTTATGAATAGCAGTACTACCAAACCCTCCCTTTCCTGGCGCCAGCGCCTGTCGCAACGGTCGGGCCGCGAAACGCTGGCCTGGGGCGTGGTGCTGGCCGCCTGCCTGGCCACCGTCTGGCTCGTGTATTTCTGGACCGAACGCATCGCCATCGGCAAGCTGCAGGCCAGCGGCGCGCAGCGCCTCGAGGTGTATGTCAGTAGCCTTGAAAATGCGCTGGAGAAATACGACTTCCTGCCCAAGACCCTGGAACTGAACCGCGACGTGATCCGCCTGCTGCAGCACCCGGAAGATCCGGTCCTCGTCGATACGGTCAACCATTACCTCGAGCAGATGAATGCCCAGGCGAAATCGTCGACGATTTTCATCAGCAACCTCGATGGCAACACGCGGGCCGCCAGTAACTGGCAGCAGCCCGACAGCTTTATTGGCGACAATATCTCGTTCCGCCCCTACGCCCAGGATGCGCTGCGCGGCACGCCGGGCCGCTTCTATGGCGTCGGCACGACACGGCTGGAACCCGGTTACTTCTTTGCCCACGGCATCTACCAGAATGGCCACATGCTGGGCCTGGCAACGGTAAAGGTGAACCTGGAAACCCTGGAAAAACGCTGGGTGCAGGGCGCCGACAAGGTCATGCTGGCCGACGAGCACGGCGTGATCTTTCTCAGTTCCATGGCGGACTGGAAGTACAAGACCCTGGCGCCGCTGTCGCCCGCCATCGTCGAAGAACTCAACCGCACGCGCCAGTATTATTCGAAGCAGCTGGCCGCCATCCCTTTCGTTTCCGACCGACAGCTAGGCAATGGCGCCCGCGTGATCAGCGTGCGCGAGCAGGAACACGCTGACACGCCGCCGAAGATCAGCTCCAGCGTCATGACGCAGATCAAACTCAAGTCGCCGCAAGGCTGGACTTTCATTTATTTGTCCGACCTGGCCCAGGCCAAGGCCAGCGCGCGCGCGGCGGCTGCCTTCTCCTGCGTGCTGCTGGGCTTTTTCATGCTGCTGTTCTTTTACCTGCGCCAACGCCGCGCGGCCGTGGCGCAAAAATTGCGCGCCCGCGAAGATCTGCAGCATGCCTATGACAACCTGGAAGCCATGGTCGAGGAACGCACGTCGGAACTCAATGCCATGACGCAAAGCCTGAGCCAGGAAATCGAGGTGCGCAGCAAGGCCGAGCAAAAGCTGCACATCACGCAAAATGAACTGTTCCAGGCCGGCAAGATGGCCGTGCTGGGGCAAATGTCGGCCAGCATCACGCATGAACTGAACCAGCCGCTGACGGCGCTGCGCACCATGTCCGACAATGCCGTCATCTTGCTCGAGCGGGGACGGCTCGACGATGCGCGGCGCAACCTGGCAAAGATATCGCAAATTGCGGCCAGGATGGGGACCATTACGGGACAATTGAAGATTTTTGCGCGCAAGTCGACGACCAGCCTGACCTCCGTGTCGATTCCCACGGCCATCAGCAATGCCCTGTTCCTCGTCGAACGCCGGCTGCAGGTGGAAAATGTGCGTTTTACCTTGCAACTGCCGCCCGAAGACATCTTCGCCATGTGCGAAAGCAACCGCCTGGAACAAGTGCTGGTAAATCTGTACGCGAATGCGCTTGACGCCATGAATGGCAGCGACGTGCGCAGCCTGCGCGTGTCCGTCGAATGCACGCCCGAACACGTACTGATCCATGTGGCCGACACGGGCCCGGGCCTGTCGACGGAAGTGTATGAGCACCTGTTCGAACCGTTCTTCACGACAAAACCGCAAGGACTGGGACTGGGCCTGGGACTGGCCATTTCCGAACAGATCACGCGCCAGTTCGGCGGCATGCTGCGCGCCGAAAACGCCCCCGGCGGCGGCGCCATCTTCACCATCGAACTACAGATAGCAACGCAGGAGGAAAAACATGTTTGACGGCTTGAAGGTCTTGCTGGTCGAAGACGACCCCACCGTACGCGAAGGCAGCGAGCAGGCATTGCAACTGGCCGGCCTGGACGTGCTGGCCTTCCACTCGGCCGAGCTGGCCTATAAACTGCTCACGCCCGATTTCCCCGGCATCGTCGTCAGCGACGTGCGCCTGCCCGGCATGAGCGGCCTGGAATTGCTGCAAGCGGTCAAGACGCTCGATGCCAACCTGCCCGTGATCCTCGTCACGGGCCATGGCGACATCACCATGGCCGTGCATGCCATGCGCACGGGCGCCTACGATTTCATCGAAAAACCGTATTCGTCCGACCAGCTGGTCGACGTCATCCTGCGCGCGCTGGAAACGCGGCGCCTGACCCTGGAAGTGCACAGCCTGCGCCGCCAGCTCGAGGACGGCGGCGGCATCGAAGCGCGGCTATTGGGCAATTCCGTGGCGATGCGCGACATACGGCGCTTGATACTCGACGTAGCCGACGAACCGGCCGACGTGCTGATCTATGGCGACACGGGCACGGGCAAGGAAATGGTGGCCCGCTGCCTGCACGACTTCAGCCACCGCCGCAAGCACAACTTTGTCGCCGTCAACTGCGGTGCTATTCCCGAAAGCATTTTTGAGAGCGAAGTCTTCGGCCACGAACCGGGCGCGTTTACGGGCGCGGCGAAGCGGCAGGTGGGCAAGATCGAGCACGCGGACCAGGGCACTTTTTTCCTCGACGAAATCGAATCGCTGCCCCTGTCGCTGCAAGTGAAATTGCTGCGCGTGCTGCAGGAACGCTATATCGAGCGGCTCGGCTCGAACGTGCCCACGCCCGTCGACGTGCGCGTCATCGCAGCGGCCAAGCTGGACCTGGAAGACTTGTCGCAGCAGCAGAAATTCCGCAGCGACCTGTACTACCGCTTGAACCTGATCGTGCTGCACCTGCCGCCGCTGCGCGAACGGCGCGAGGATATTCCCATCCTGTTCGAACACTTCGTGCTGGCCGCCGCCGCCCGCTACAACCGCGCCGCGCCCGTCGTTTCCAGCGCGCAGATGCGCAACCTGATGGCCCATTCCTGGCCCGGCAATGTACGCGAACTGCGCAATATCGCCGACCGCTTCGTGCTGGGCATCGCCGGTGGCGCATCGAGCCTGCTGGCGAGCGGCCAGGCGAGCCCCTTGTCGCTGGCGGAACAGGTGAACGGCTTCGAACGTGCATTGATCGAGCAAGAACTGCGCGCATATGCGGGCAACGTCAGCGAAGTGAGTGCGGTGCTCGGCTTGCCGAAACAGACCTTGTATCACAAGATGCAGAAGTACAATCTGGTGGCGGAAGAATTCCGCTAGGGAGCGGCGCGGGGGAAACTTATCAAAAAGAGCAGCAATATATTGCTGTATGGTATATATTGTTTCTTTTTGATAATTTAAAATTCACAATGAAAAACCCTGCCGTCCTGTTTTCCCTGTTACTCAGTGCCTCCGGTTTTGCCCAGGATGCCGTCACCACCGAAGCACCCGCAGCTGCCGCCGCCGAAGCGGCCAGCGCCCCAGCCGTGCCGGCAACGTCCACCATCAGCCGCCTGCGCCTGTTCGGCCAAAATGGCGCCACAGCCTTCCTGTACCGCGACAGCAGCTGCATCCGCGGCATGTTCAGCGACGGCGTGGAAAAGGCCAGCGGCGGCATGAGTTCAGCCTTCGGCTCCCTGATCGGCACTGTCAGCAATACCAGCCTGGGCATCCCGGAGACGGAAACGTCGCAAAACCTGTCGCGCAAGGATGGCTTTTTCTCGAAAGCCTATTTCCGCGAATATGAAGTTCCCGCCGGCAAGCCCAGCAGCCTGCGCCTGGGCTTCCAGGATGTCTCTCCGTTTTACGTGGCCAACGGCGTGCGCTATGACAGCGTATCACCCAGCTGCCATGGCGACATCACCTTCACGCCGCGCGCCGGCGAAGATTACGAAGCGGCGTTCTCGTGGGAAGGCAAGCGCTGCAGCATCAGCATCAACCAGGTGATCGCCAAGGACGGCAAGACGGAACTGGTGCCCGTGCCCGTCACGCGCGCCCCAAGCTGCTAAAGCGCTCAGGCGGCGCCCACGCGGCCCGTGCGCAAGGGCGTGGCCCAGTCGGACCGGCCGTTGGCCAGCGCCAGCCGGGCCGCCTTTTCCCAGTCATATTCCACGGCGTATAACTGCGCCGTCCAGCGGCCATCGGTCCCCTGTTCGGCAATCGCATAGCGCGCGTGCGGCGTGCCGTTTTCCATCACGTGCGGATAACCATGGTCATCGTCATAGGCTTGCAAACCGACGCTGCCCGGGTTGACGATCAGCCGCCCGTCGGCCAGGCGTACCTGGCGCGGCATGTGCGTGTGGCCGCACAGGATCAGCGCGGCGTCTGTCTCGCCGGCCCGTTCGGCCACCTCCTGCGGCGTGGCAGCGCGGCTGCCTTGCGGCGTGACGCTGTCGAGAAAATACACAAGGTCGCTGGCGGGCGTGCCATGCACGAGCAACACATCGTGCCGCAGGCGCAAGGTGGCGGGCAGCGCCGCAATCCAATCCAGTTGCTCCGGCAACAGTTGCGCGCGCGCATAGGCGTCCGACACACCCATGCGGGCCGGATCGCCCAGCAGCTGGCGTTCGTGGTTGCCGCGGATGGTCGGCAGGCCGAGCCCCATCAGGCGCGCCGCCGTGGCGCGCGGCTGCAGATGGCCCGAGACGATATCGCCGAGGTTGACGGTCACGTCCACGCCACGCCGGGCGATGTCGGCCAGCACGGCGTCAAGTGCATCGAGGTTGCCGTGGATATCGGATATGGCGGCGATTCTCATGTTTCCTCCTGTGCGCACCATTCTGCGCGCGTCAGACGATACAGGCAATGCGTGCGCAATGCGTGTCCTGGCGCCAGGGCCGGATGCTCGAACGTGTCCGCATCGCGGCGCATGCCCAGGCGCGCCATCAGCGTGCTCGAGCGCAAGTTGGGCAACGCCGTGAACGCGACGATTTCCGGCAATTGCAAGCATTCAAAACCTGCCTGCAGGGCGGCGTGCGCCGCTTCCTGTGCATAACCTTGCCCCCAGTAATCGAACGCCAGGCGCCAGCCGATTTCCACGCACGGCGAACATGGCAGTTGCACAGCGGGAATATGCAAGCCCGTCATGCCGATGAAGGCATCGTTTTCTCGCAAGGCCACGGCCCACAAGCCCCAGCCTCGCTCGGCGATCAGGCCGCTGCAGCGCTTCGCCATGGTATCGCTGGCGTCGCGCGACAGGGCCGCGGGGAAATAGGCCATCACACGGGGATCGGCATTCAGCGCCGCGAACGGCGCGAAGTCGCTGTCGCGCCATTGCCGCAGTACCAGCCGCGGCGTCACCAGTTCCATGATTTCCTGCATCGTTGACATCCCTTCATTACCAGTTTTTACAGTTGCTTGACCGGCGGTAGGACAAGTCCGACGGACAGTTGCGCCGTGCGGCTACGTGATCTAAATGTAACAGTTGCTACCATTTCCTTATTGCACTGTTGCCCAAAACGTCGCGACAGTTTTCACTTTATCTTGAGGAGTTGCCCCATGTCTGCCATGTCCGTGTTCACCCGCCTGTCCCCACCACGCCCGCACCACCTTGCCTTGCGCGGCGCCATGATGCTGGGCGTGCTGGGTATTGCCACGGCGGCTGCCACGGCGCGGGCTGAACCGTCGCCCACCCTGGACCGCGTCAGCATTTCCGTGGGCGCGTTTTCCGCCGATCCACGCATCAATATCGGCGCCGACACGCAATTTGGCCGCATCGACGCGCCCGAATCAAAGCCAAGCCATACCACCATCCCGCGCGTCAAGGCGGACTTGCTGATCGGCGACCGCCATGGCCTGGCATTCGACTACTACCGCTACGACAAATCCTACACGCCAAGCCTGACAGGCGAAACCATCATCAATGGCCAGCCCGTCACGGGCACGGCCACGGCGAATGCCGATCTGAAGCTGGACCTGGCCAAGCTGGCCTATAAATGGTGGCTGGGCAGCGGCAACGATACCTTCGGCATCGGCTTGGGCGCCGCCTACTACCACGCCAACCTGAAAGGCACGGCCACCGGCGTCGTCAATGGTGAAACGGCCACGGCACGCGATTCCATCAGCGAGCACGCGTTTGCGCCGCTGCTGGAAGTGGGCTGGCGCCACGCCTTCACGCCGGACTTGCGCATGTATGCGGAAGCGTCGGGCATCAAGAAAAACGGCGGACGCATCAATGGCCACATCTACGGCGGCAATGTCGGCGTGGAATGGTTCCCGTTCAAAAATATCGGTTTCGTGGCCGATTACGGCATCTCGAAAATCAAGCTGCACCGCGACAGCGAACGCGATGCCGACCTGAACATCCGCCTGACGGGACCGTCGGCATATGTGAAAGTACGCTTCTAATCCAGCTCAGGCCGCAGGTTTCAGCAACGTCAGCTGGAACTGCGGCAAGTCCGGATCGTCCCACGCCTCGATCCTGGCGAACGGCAGGCGCGCAAACGCCTGCCGCCAGAACGCGCAGGCATCCGCATCGGCGCGGAACGTCGCCACCATCCACGTCTGCGTGCTGCCCAGCAGCACTCTCCGCACCACTTCCAGCGCCAGCCCCCGGCGCCGGTACTTCTTCAAAATAAAAAAGTCGCTGAACTCCTGCACCGGCAACTCGCCCGCCATGCCGGGCTCCGTGATGAAAAAGCCCGCCAGCGCCCCACCGACCTCGATCCAGACGGCCGTATGCCCGGGCGCATGCACATACTCGGCCAGCCCGGCATCGCACACATCGTAGCGGCCGTCGGCCAGCACATCTTCACCGCTCCAGGCGGTATTGTCGTAGCAGTACAGCTGGAACAGCCGCGCCAGCGTCCCTTCTTCGCCGGGCGCAACGGCGCGCAATGTCATGTTCTGTATTACCGTCATGGTCCCGTCTTTCCGCCGCATGGCGTCATTGAGATGGCGAGTGTAGCACCACGTCGCTCATCGCTTCCTCCTGCATTCCAGCCCTGCATTTCCGCCCTTGGTCGCAAAAATATTAATTTCCTTCCAATTGGTTATATATTATTGTTTTTAAGTAACATCCGCCATCGCGGCTGCAAAACAAGGGTGATCCCCTTCCACAGACCGGCAGGCATGCATCTGCCGGCTTTCATACCCAAGCTCTGGAGAGTGCTGCACATGCTATCGATCAAACAGCTGAACAAAACGTATGCCAATGGCGTCAAGGCCATCAACAATGTCAGCCTGGAAATCCCCAACGGGATGTTCGGCTTGCTGGGACCGAATGGCGCGGGCAAGTCCTCGCTGATGCGCACCATCGCCACCTTGCAAGATCCCGATAGCGGCAGCATCCATTTCGATGGCGTCGATGTGCTGCAGGACAAGGAAGGCTTGCGTCGCCAGCTCGGTTATCTGCCGCAAGATTTCGGCGTATATCCGAAGGTCAGCGCGGAAACCCTGCTCAACCACTTTGCAGTGCTCAAAGGTTTGACGGAAAAGGGCCCGCGCAAGGAGGCCGTGGAAGCCTTGCTGCAGCAAACCAATCTGTGGGAAGCGCGCAAGCGCAACCTGGGCACGTATTCGGGCGGCATGCGCCAGCGCTTCGGCATCGCCCAGGCGCTGCTGGGCGCGCCGCGCCTGGTGATCGTCGATGAACCGACGGCCGGCCTGGATCCGGACGAGCGCAACCGCTTCCTGAACCTGCTGGCGAAGATCGGCGAGCAGGTGGTCGTCATCCTGTCGACGCACATCGTCGACGATGTGACGGACCTGTGCCCGCGCATGGCGATGATCGTCAAGGGACAGGTGCTGGTGCAGGGCGAGCCGCAGGCGGCCATCGATACGCTGTTGGGCAAGGTCTGGCGCCGCAGCGTCAGCATGGACGAGCTGGCGCAGTATCAGCAAACCTTGCACGTGCTGTCGACGCGCCTGGTGGGCGGCAAGCCGCAAATCAATGTGTTTGCCGACAGCCAGCCCGACAGCGGCTTCACGCAGATCGCCCCGGACCTGGAAGACGTGTACTTCCTGCACGTGCGCAACGCCGCCCGCAACGGCGCCGCCGCGCCGGCCGCAGCCGCAGCCGCAGCGTAAGGGGCCGCCATGTGGAAGGAATTTTTCAAGTTTGACCTCGGCTATCAGCTGAAACAGCCGCTGCTGTGGATATTTGCCGTCATCCTCGCCTTGATGGCGTTTGGCGCCAGCAGCAGCGATTCGATCCAGGTCGGCGGCGCCATCGGCAACATCAACCGCAATGCGCCCACCGTGGTGGCGCAGCTGCTGACGATGTTCAGCCTGCTGTCTATGCTGCTCATCACCATCTTCATCGCCGGCGCCGTGCTGCGCGACAGCGAAGTGGGCATGGCCGACATGCTGTTCGCCACGCCCATGCGCAAGTGGGATTACCTGTTCGGCCGCTTCGCCGCCGGCTTCGTCGCCTGCCTGGTGATCTTTGCCGCCATCGCCCTGGCCATCATGCTCGGCCCCCTCATGCCCTGGGTCGACCCGCAGCGCGTGGGCGCGTTCTCGCTGCATGCGTACGCGTGGAGCTTCGGCGTGATGGTAATCCCGAACCTGCTCTTCATCGGCGCCCTGCTGATGCTGCTGGCGGCCACGACGCGCTCGATGTTGCTTGTCTACGTGGGCGTGCTGGGCTTTTTCGTGCTGTGGGGCATGGCCGGCGCCTTTACGCGCGACATCAACAACGAATGGATCGCCGTCCTGCTCGACCCGTTCGGCATGCGCGCGTTCGGCCGCATGACGCGCTACTTCACGTCCGCCGAAGCGAACGCGGGCCTGCCGCCGTTTTCCGGCTTCCTGCTGGCCAACCGCTTGCTGTGGCTGGCCATCACGGTGGTGCTGTTCGCCGCCACCGTGATCCTGTTCAAGCCGCAGCGCACGGGCACGGGCAAGCGCCTGTTCGGCAAGCACAAGGCCGTGGCCACCGCGCCGGCCGTGGCGGCGCCGCCGCACCTGCCGCGCAGCGTCCCCACCTTTACGGGCGCGACAGCCTGGCGCCAGTGGTGGCAAATCCTGCGTTTCGACGCCGTCGGCGTGTTCAAGAGCGTGCCCTTCCTCGTCATGCTGCTGTTCGCCGTAATCAACCTGATCGCCGGGGCGAATATCGGCAAGAACATGTACGGCACGGCCGTGTATCCGATGACGCATTTGATGCTGCAAAATATCAACAACAGCTTCAGCTTCATGCTGATCATCATCGTCACCTTTTATGCGGGCGAACTGATCTTCAAGGAACGGCAAGCCAGGATCGCCGACGTCAGCGACGCCATGCCCGTGCCCAGCTGGGTGCCCCTGCTGGCCAAATGCACGGCCCTGGTCGGCGTCATCGCCGGTTACCTGCTGGTGGGCGTCATCGCGGCCATCGGTTTCCAGCTCTACAAGGGCGGCGCGCCCGTGGAACTGGGGCTGTACCTGAAAGGCACCCTGCTGGGCGCCCTCTTCTTCGTGCTGATGGCCTTGTGCGCCCTCACCCTGCAAGTGCTGTCAAATAACAAGTTCATCGGCTACCTGCTGGTGATCCTGCTGATGGTGGCGCAAATGGTGCTGGGCATGCTGCACTTCGAACACAATCTGTACGCCTTCGGCGGCACGCCGGCCATCAAGTATTCGGACATGAACGGCTATGGCCACTTCCTGGCCGGCTGGTCCTGGTTCGCGCTGTACTGGAGCCTGTTCACTGTGGCCCTCGTCATGCTGGCGCAGGCATTCTGGGTGCGCGGCCTGTCCGCCGACTGGCGTGCGCGCGTGCGCCTGGCGCGCCAGCGCCTGAGTGGCGGTGCAGGTGTCGCGCTGGCCCTGGTGCTGCTGTGCTGGGCCGGCACGGGCGGCTGGATCTTCTACAACACGAATGTGCTGAATCGGTACGAAACGGCGAATGTCAGCATGGACAAGCAGGCGCGCTACGAGAAATTGTACAAACAGTACAAGGACTTGCCGCAGCTAAAGATCACCGATATCCAGGCCGACGTGGATATCTATCCCGAGCAACGCAAAGTCTTGATCAAGGGCCACTACGTGCTGCAAAACAAGACGCAGCAGCCGCTCGACACCTTGCGCATCCAACTCAATCCGGACCTGGACACGCACTGGTTGAACTTGCCTGAGCACAAGGTGGCGCTGGACGACAAGGAAGCGGGCTTCAGCATCCTCAAGCTGGCCCGTCCCGTGGCGCCTGGCGCCGCCCTGCCGCTCGACTTCACGGTGGCCGTCACGCATGCGGGCTTTACCAACAGCGGCGCGCCTGACCAGGTCAACCTGAACGGCAGTTTCTTTAACAACCAGGCGTATTTCCCGCACTTCGGCTATGCCAAGGAAATGGAGCTGACGGACCGCAACGAGCGCCGCAAGCGGGGCCTGGGCGAACCGCAGCGCATGGCCAAGCTGGAAGACACCTCGGCGTATGGCAATACGGTCTTTGGCGGCGAGGCGGACTGGATCCATTTCGACACGACGGTATCCACCAGCGGCGAGCAGATCGCCCTGGCGCCCGGCTACCTGCAGAAGAGTTGGGAAAAGGATGGCCGCCGTTATTACCGCTACAAGATGGACCAGCCGATGATGCCGTTCTTCGCCTACCTGTCGGCGCGCTGGGAAGTCAAGAAAGACGCGTGGAAAGGCTTGCCGATCGAAATTTATTTCGATAAAAAGCATGGCTACAATACGCAGCGCATGATTACCTCCGTGCAAAAGTCGCTCGACTATTACACCACCGAGTTCACGCCTTACCAGCACAAGCAGGTACGCATCCTGGAATTCCCCGGCTACCAGAGCTTCGCGCAGTCGTTTGCCAATACGATCCCGTATTCGGAAGGCATCGGCTTCATCGCCGACCTGCGCGACAAGGATGACATCGATTATGTGTTCTACGTCACGGCGCATGAAATGGCGCACCAGTGGTGGGGCCATCAAGTGATCGGCGCCAACGTCCAGGGCGCCACCATGCTGATGGAGTCCTTGGCGCAATACTCGGCCCTGATGGTGATGGAAAAGGAATACGGGCGCGACAAGATGCGCCGCTTCCTGCGCTATGAACTTGACCGCTACCTGAGCGGGCGCGGCGGCGAAGCCATCGAGGAACTGCCGCTGGCGCGCGTGGAGGGACAGCAATATATCCACTACAACAAGGGCAGCCTGGTGTTCTACCGCCTGCGCGATGAAATCGGCGAGGAAGCGCTGAACCGTGCGCTGAAACGCTATCTGCAGGACAAGGGCTACCAGCAGGCGCCGTTCACCACGTCGTCGGAACTGCTGGCCTACATCCGCGCCGAAGCGCCGCAGGACAAGCAGGCGCTGATCACGGACCTGTTCGAGAAAATCGTCTTCTACGACAACCGCGTCACGCAAGCGAGCGCCGTACAGCGCAAGGACGGTCAGTGGGATGTCACCATGCAATTGCACTTGGCCAAACTGGAGTCCGACGGCAAGGGCAAGGAAAGCCCACGCGCCTACGACGAGCCGGTGGAAATCGCCATCTTCGCGCGCCCGGCAGGCGGCAAGGAAAAAGATGAAAAAGTCCTGTTCACCGACAAGCGCGTGTTGTCGGGCAGCGACCCCGTGGTGACGATGACGGTGAAGGACAAACCGTTTGAAGTGGGCGTCGATCCGTACAACAAGATGATCGACCGGGTCCCGCGCGACAACCGCAAGGAACTCAGCGTGAATTAATCGATGGGGGTCTGACGGGGACGCCGATTCCCCGCCAGCCCCCCAATCACGCCATCAACGGTACACCAATCCCCCGTCGATCAGCGGCGCCTGGCCCGTCATGTAATCGGCATCGGGCCCCGCCAGGAAGGAGACGAGCCCTGCCACGTCGTCCGGCGTCTCGGCGCGCCCCAGCGCGATGCCGTCCACATATTTTTTATACGTCGCGCCCAGCTCGGCGCCCGTCACTTCAGCCATGCGCTTGTCGATCTCGGTCCACATGTCCGTGCCGACGACGCCAGGGCAATACGCGTTGACGGTGATGCCGTCGGCCGCCAGTTCCTTTGCCGCCGCCTGCGTCAGCGCGCGCACGGCAAACTTGGTGGCCGAGTACACGCCCAGCAAGGCAAAGCCGTCATGCCCGGCGATGGAGCAGGCATTGATGATCTTGCCTTTCTGCTTGCGCTTCTTGAAGGTCTTGGCGGCCGCCTGGATGCCCCAGAGCGTCCCTTGCACATTGATGCGCATGATGCGGTCGACCTCTTCCGGCGTCACGTCGAGCAGCGGCTGCACTTGTGCGATACCGGCGTTGTTGACGATGATGTCGAAGCCGCCCAGCTCCTGCTCGGCAAATGCCACCGCTTCGGTGACCTGAGCGAGCTGCGACACGTCGGCAATGAAGGTGACGGCGCGGCGTCCCAGCGCGCGCACTTCGGCGGCGGCGGCGTCCAGCTTTTCCTGGTTCAGATCCACCAGCGCGATATCGGCGCCATCCTTGGCCAGGCGCAAGGCGATAGCCTTGCCGATACCTTGCGCGGCCCCCGTGACGAGCGCGACTTTTCCGGAAATACCCATGCTGCGTTCCTTTCAGAGTAGTGAGAAGAGACGCTTCAGCCTACCTGAATTTCGTCTTTTTCCTCGTATTGAAACGTGCGCGCCCGGAAAAAGCGCACAGGTCAAGAAAGGAGGAAAAAACGCACCGGCACACGCTATACGAGCGCTGCCGTACTGGCCAATGGCGGCATCTGGCGTAACATGGCCAGCATCGCCGGCGAGCGCGCTGGCACCACGTTCAAGAGGAAGTCCCCATGTCGCTTCGCCATCTGCCCATCCACGCCAGCCTGCTGCTGGCGGCCCTCATTTTCACCACGCCTGCCTGGAGCGCCGACCCGGTCCACAAGGAAACAGTGGAACTGACGGCAGGAAAAACCGTGCACAGCGTGAAAGGCAAGATCAAGGGCTACGCTACGGCCGAATATACGGTGACAGGCAAGGCCGGCCAGACCCTCAGCGTCAAGCTGAAGACCAACCAACCGTCGAATTACTTCAACATCCGCCAGCCAGGCCAGGATGAAGCCCTGTTCATCGGTTCATCCGGCGGCAACAGCTACCAGGCGAAACTGCCGGCCGATGGCGAGTACACGGTACAGGTTTACCTGATGCGCAACGCGGCGCGCAGGAATGCCGTGGCCAGCTACAGTCTGGAGATGGGCTTGCGCGATTAAACAAGGGAGCTGCCAACACGGTCGATACGGCCCGCGTAACAGCCCCGCCTGGCATTATGAACATGAATATAACTGACGTCCGCATTGGCAAATAATTGTGCAATGAGGGCTTCCACGGCAGTGCCGTCCACCACGTCGGCATCGAGCATCATGCCATCGGCAGCATAGGCGCGCAGCGACAACAGGCGCCGCCGCATCGATTCCGGCACCTGGTTGACGGCATCGTACGCTTGCGTGGCGCCCTCGCGGACAAAAATGGCGTGGCAAGCCCGGTAAGGCGTCATGGCGGGCTGGCACACATGATTCAATAACAGCACGGTCTCGCCCAGCTCGGCGTCCATCAGCGTTACACGGTCAGGAAATCCGGGGTGTTGGTCGACCACCTGGCGCCGCATGCCGAGCGCCGTTAACTCGGCATCGGACAAGGAAAAATAGGGCAGAAAAGGTTCGGGCGACAGCCCCGTAATACGAAAATCCATACTGTTCTCCGGCGTCGTCAAAACCACCATCAGACCAGCATCGGGACGGCGCCGCCATCCACTTCTTGCTATGGAATGTGAGAATGCGCCCCGGATCGCCCACTACCCCGTGCGCATAAAAAAAGCCTGCTTCACGGAGGAAGCAGGCTCTTTATCGGCAGTGTCTGACGGCAGGCCTCAGAACAGCGTGCTTAGAACGGGATGTCGTCATCCATATCCGAGAAGTTCGGTGCTGGCTTCGGTGCCGGACGTGGTGCCGGTGCCGGAGCTGGACGCGGGGCTGGCGCCTGGCGCGGGGCCGGGGCGTCGTAGCCGCCGCCACCGCCACCACCGTAGCTGTCATCGCCACCGCCGGCGTCGCCGCCCATGCCGGAACGGCCGCCCAGCATTTGCATCTGTTCCGCGATGATGTCGGTTGCGTACTTCTCGACGCCGTCCTTGTCCGTGTATTTACGGGTTTGCAGACGGCCTTCGACGTAGACGGACGAGCCTTTTTTCAGGTATTGGCCGACGATTTCCGCCAGACGGCCGAAGAACGAGATACGGTGCCACTCTGTCAATTCTTTTTGTTCGCCCGTGTTGCGGTCCTTCGATTTGTACGAAGTGGCCACGGCGATGTTGGCGATCGCGTCGCCGCTAGGCATGTAGCGGATTTCCGGGTCACGGCCCAGATTGCCGACGATGATGACTTTGTTGACTGATGCCATGAATAACTCCTGATGAACTGCAGCGGGAGCCGGTGTCCCGCGCGTTAGTTTAGTGTACTAAACGAGGATTATAAGCGACCACGCGGCGCAAAGCACCCGCTTTCTGGCGGACGCCCTCTCCTGTGCGGCAGCACGTTTTTTTCACGGCAGGTGAAAACAAGAAACTTGAATACTGGTATTATATACAGTATTCAAACGTCAGTACGCATCTGCATCAAACTTTGTCAGGGCACGTTCGCCCGGCGGCGCAATCCGCCCATGGACGCCTCAGGCATGCAGAGCAAAACCCGGCTATAGTTACAGGTTGACCCGTTGTGGCTCCTCATCCGCACCCAGGCACAATGCGCCGGCCGCACCACTCACTGAAAGCAAGGCAATCACATGGAACAGATCCGCATTCGCGGCGCTCGCACGCATAACCTCAAGAATATCAATCTCGATTTGCCGCGCAATAAGCTGATCGTGATTACCGGCTTGTCCGGCTCCGGCAAGTCGTCGCTGGCTTTCGACACCTTGTACGCGGAAGGCCAGCGCCGCTATGTCGAGTCGCTGTCGGCCTACGCGCGCCAGTTTTTGCAGTTGATGGAAAAGCCCGATGTCGACCTGATCGAAGGCCTATCGCCGGCCATCTCCATCGAACAGAAGGCAACGTCGCACAATCCGCGCTCGACCGTGGGCACCGTGACGGAAATCCATGATTATCTGCGCCTGCTGTATGCGCGCGTGGGCACGCCGTACTGCCCCGACCATCCGGAAAACGCGCTGGCCGCGCAATCCGTGTCGCAAATGGTCGATGCCGTGCTGGCCATGCCGGAAGACACCAAGCTGATGATACTGGCGCCCGTCGTCGCCAACCGCAAGGGCGAACACGTGGACCTGTTCGAGCAGATGCAGGCGCAGGGCTTCGTGCGCTTCCGCGTGCAAAGCGGCACGCATGCGGCCAAGATCTATGAAGTCGATGATCTCCCGAAACTGAAGAAAACGGAAAAACACACGATCGACGTCGTCATCGACCGGGTCAAGGTGAACCAGGAGATCAAGCAACGCCTGGCGGAAAGTTTCGAAACAGCCCTGCGCCTGGCCGATGGCCGCGCCATTGCCTACGAAATGGATACGGCCCAGGAGCACGTGTATTCCAACAAGTTCGCCTGCAATGTGTGTGGCTATTCCCTGCAGGAACTGGAACCGCGTCTGTTCTCGTTCAACAACCCCATGGGCGCCTGCCCGGAATGCGACGGCCTGGGACACATTGAGTTCTTTGACCCGAAACGCATCGTCGCGTTCCCGAACCTGTCGCTTGCCTCGGGCGCCGTCAAGGGCTGGGACCGCCGCAACCAGTTTTACTTCCAGATGCTGTCGAACCTGGCCGCGTATTACGAGTTCGACTTGGACATGCCGTTCGAGCAGCTGGACTTGAATTCACAGCAAGCCGTGTTGTACGGTTCCGGCAAGCAAGTGATTCCATTTACCTATGTCAACGAACGGGGCCGCACCGTCATCAAGGAACACACGTTCGAAGGCGTGGTCAACAATCTGCAACGCCGCTACCGCGAGACGGATTCGATGGCCGTCAAGGAAGAATTGGCCAAGTTCATCAATGAAAAATGCTGCCCCTCATGCGATGGCGCACGCCTGCGCGTGGAAGCGCGCTTCGTCAAGGTCGGCACGGGCAAGCAGCAGCGCGCCATCTATGAAGTGGCGGGAAAACCGCTGCGCGAGACCCTGGAATTCTTTGAAAAGCTGAAACTGACGGGCGCCAAGAAAGAGATCGCCGACCGCGTTGTCAAGGAAATCATTTCGCGCTTGAAATTCCTCAACAATGTGGGCCTCGACTACCTGTCGCTGGACCGCAGCGCCGACACGCTCTCCGGCGGCGAGGCACAACGCATCCGCCTGGCGTCGCAAATCGGCTCCGGTTTGACGGGCGTCATGTATGTGCTCGACGAGCCGTCGATCGGCTTGCACCAGCGCGATAATGACCGCCTGATCGAAACCTTGAAACACTTGCGCGACATCGGCAACAGCGTGCTGGTGGTCGAGCATGACGAGGACGCCATTCGCACGGCCGACTACATCGTCGACATGGGCATCGGCGCGGGCGTGCACGGCGGCGAGATCATCGCCGAAGGCACCCTGCAAGACATTCTCAAAAACAAGAAATCGCTGACGGCGCAATACCTGAACGGCAAGTTGAAAATCGCCGTGCCGGCCAAGCGCCACGCCAGCAATCCGGAAAAGCAGCTGGTCATTACTGGCGCGACGGGCAACAACCTGAAAAAGGTGTCGCTGAGATTGCCTGTGGGCTTGATGACATGCGTAACGGGCGTGTCCGGCTCGGGCAAATCGTCGCTGGTCAACGATACCTTGTATCCGGCCCTGTCGCGCCATTTGTATGGTTCGCAGACGGAACCGGCGCCGCACGAGTCGATCAGCGGCCTGGAACACTTCGACAAGGTCATTTCCGTCGACCAGGCGCCGATCGGCCGCACGCCGCGCTCCAATCCCGCCACGTACACGGGCTTGTTTACGCCGATCCGCGATCTGTTCTCCACCGTGCCGACGGCCAAGGAACGCGGCTACAGCGCAGGCCGCTTCTCGTTCAACGTCAAGGGTGGGCGTTGCGAAGCGTGCCAGGGCGATGGCGTGATCAAGGTCGAGATGCATTTCTTGCCTGACGTCTACGTGCCGTGCGACGTGTGCCACGGCAAGCGCTACAACCGCGAAACACTGGAAGTGCAATACAAGGGCAAGAACATCACGGAAGTGCTGGGCATGACGGTGGAAGAAGCGCATGAATTCTTCAAGCCCGTCCCTTTGATCGCACGCAAGCTGCAAACCCTGCTCGACGTGGGCCTCGGCTACATCAAGCTGGGCCAGAGCGCCACGACCCTGTCCGGCGGCGAAGCGCAGCGCGTGAAACTGTCGCTGGAATTGTCCAAGCGCGACACGGGCCGCACCCTGTACATCCTCGATGAACCGACGACGGGCTTGCACTTCCACGATATCGACTTGCTGCTGAAAGTCATCCACCGCCTGCGCGACCAGGGCAACACTCTGGTGATCATCGAGCACAACCTCGACGTCATCAAGACTGCCGACTGGATCGTCGACCTGGGCCCGGAAGGCGGGGCTGGCGGCGGCCAGATCATCGCCACGGGCACGCCGGAAGACGTGTCACTGAACCCGGCCAGCGTGACGGGTAAATACCTGGGGCCGCTGCTCAAGCAATAACGACGGCAGCGCAATAAAAAACGGCGCGGATTGCTCATGCAATCCGCGCCGTTTCTCTTTTTGATAGCACCCCAGTCATTGCCGGCGTGTCATTTATCGCACGCCAGTCTTTGCTGGCGTGTTTCTCCCCCACTACAACTCTCAACACCTGACAAGCTACTGCGCGGCGCGCTTTGCGGCCTGCGATGCTCACCGTGCTTCAGCACGGTTGCGCTTCTTAGCCACAAATCACTGCCGCTCGCTACGCTTGTCAGATGCCGCTTTACGCTAACTTAGTTATGCACTCAGCCGCTTTTCCAGCGCAGCCTTGTTATCTGCCAATTCCTGCGGCAGATGATACGCGAGTTTTTCAAACAACTGCGTATGCAATTTCAACTCTTCCACCCACGCGGCCTTGTCGATCGAGGTGATGGTGTCGAACTGTTGCTGCGTGAATGGCAGGCCATCCCAGTTCAGGTCGCCATACTGCGGCGTCGTGCCGAACAGGTTTTCCACGCCGCCGGCCTTGCCTTCGATACGCTCCAACATCCATTTCAGCACGCGCATGTTGTCGCCAAAGCCAGGCCAGACGAACTTGCCAGCGTCATCCGTACGGAACCAGTTGACGCAGTAGATTTTCGGCAGGGCAGCCGGGTTGACCTTGCCCACCTTGACGCCCATGTCCAGCCAGTGCTGGAAGTAATCGCTCATGTTATAGCCGATAAACGGCAACATGGCAAATGGATCGCGGCGCACGACGCCCATCTGGCCCACGGCCGCGGCCGTCGTTTCCGAGCCCATCGTGGCGGCCATGTAGACGCCTTCGACCCAGTTGCGCGCTTCGGTGACCAGTGGCACGGTGGTCGAGCGGCGGCCGCCGAAGATGAAAGCCGAGATCGGCACGCCGGCCGGATCGTCCCAGGCCGAGTCGATCACGGGGTTTTGCGTTGCCGCCACCGTGAAGCGGGCGTTCGGGTGCGCCGCCTTGGTACCGGACGCCGGCGTCCAGTCCTTGCCCTGCCAGTCGATCAAATGGCTAGGTGCTTCCTTGGTCAAGCCTTCCCACCAGACATCGCCGTCGTCCGTCAACGCCACGTTGGTGAAAATCGTGTTGTCGCGCATGGACGCCATGCAGTTGTAATTGGTTTTTTCGTTGGTGCCTGGCGCCACGCCGAAGTAGCCCGCTTCCGGGTTGATCGCATACAAACGGCCATCGGCACCTGGCTTGATCCAGGCGATATCGTCGCCGATGGTGGTCACTTTCCAGCCATTAAAACTTGCCGGCGGGATCAGCATGGCGAAGTTGGTCTTGCCGCAAGCCGATGGGAACGCTGCCGCGACATAATGCTTCTTGCCTTCCGGCGATTCCACGCCGAGGATCAGCATGTGTTCGGCCAGCCAGCCCTGGTTGTTGTCCGATGCTTGGGCTTCCTGGTAGCCCATGTTCGAGGCGATGCGCAGGGCGAAACATTTCTTGCCCAGCAAGGCGTTGCCGCCGTAGCCCGAACCGAAAGACCAGATTTCGCGCGTTTCCGGGAAATGCACGATGTACTTGGTGCTGTTGCACGGCCATTTCACGTCGGCCTGGCCCGCAGCCAGCGGTGCGCCCACGCTGTGCACGCATGGCACGAATGCGCCATCGGTACCCAGCACGTCGTACACGGCACGGCCCATGCGGGTCATGATCTTCATGTTGACTGCGACATACGGCGAATCGGACAGTTCCACGCCGATGTGCGCGATTGGCGAGCCCAGCGGGCCCATCGAGAATGGCACGACATACATGGTGCGGCCGCGCATGCAGCCATCGAACAGGCCGTTCAGGGTGTGGCGCATTTCGCCAGGCTCGGTCCAGTTATTCGTGGGGCCGGCCGCTTCTTTCGTTGCCGAGCAAATATACGTGCGGTCTTCGACGCGGGCAACGTCGCTCGGATCGGAGCAGGCCAGGTAGGAATTCGGGCGCTTTTCAGCATTGAGTTTTTTCATGGTGCCGCTGGCAACCATTTCGGCGCACAGGCGCTCGTACTCTTCTTGCGAACCATCGCACCAGTAGATGCGGTCTGGCTTGGTCAGCGCGGCAATGTCTGCCACCCAGTTGATCAGTTTCTGTTGTTTAATATAAGCTGGGACGTTGAGTGCGGCGACGCCACCCATGACGGGCTGATTCATATTACCTCCAATACCAATAAAAGAAATTCTGGTCGTTCCGGCAAGACAGGCAGCATCGTTGAGAGGTGGCTGCGGCTCACTGCGGGCGGCGTGTTCACGCGGGCAGGGCTCTGGTGTCGTGTCCGCCGCGGCGCTCGCGCCAGCGGCATTTACCTGGATCATGCTCCCGGGCTGCAGGAACAGTTTGCGCTATCACTATAATCAGGAAGCTTCAAAAGTGCCGGCGATTGTACACCCGTGTAACAGCTATTCTCGCAAAAATGTAGGAGAATAGCTTGACTAATGTAGTAGGCTATTCAGCATTTCCCGTATCCTGTTATTTCCCTACCAAATCCTCACTAAAATCGGCCATCCACCATGAAAATTGCCATACTCGATGATTACCAGGATGCCGTGCGCGGCCTCGATTGCTTCCAGTTGCTTGCCGGCCACGAGGTCAAAGTGTTCAGCAATACGGCGCGGGGCCTGGGCCAGCTGGCGATCCGCCTGGCCCCGTTCGACGCGCTGGTACTGATCCGGGAACGCAGCAGTTTCAACCGGGCCTTGCTGTCGAAACTGCCGAATCTGAAACTGATTTCGCAAACGGGCAAGGTCAGCGGCCACATCGATGTGGCGGCCGCCACCGAGCTGGGCATCGCCATCGCGGAAGGCATCGGCTCGCCTACGGCGCCGGCCGAGCTGACATGGGCGTTGATCATGGCGGCGCAGCGCAAGATCGTGCCGTACGCGCAACATTTACAAGAAGGACTGTGGCAGACGTCGTCGCTGGAACCGGCACGCAACACGCTCGGTACGGTATTGAAAGGGCGCACCCTGGCGATCTGGGGCTACGGCAAGATCGGGCAATTGATCGCCGGCTACGGCCGCGCTTTCGGTATGAGCATCCTCGTGTGGGGCAGCGAAGCGAGCCGCGTGGCGGCAGTGGCGGCCGGCGATACGGCGGCAGAGTCGCGCGAGGCCTTCTTCGAGCAGGCCGACGTGCTGAGCTTGCACTTGCGCCTGTCCGACAAGACGCGCGGCCTGGTAACGAGCGAGGACCTGGCGCGCATGAAGCCGGCTTCGCTGTTCGTCAACACCAGCCGTGCCGAGCTGGTGGCCGATGGCGCGCTGGAAGCGGCGCTTCAGATGGGGCGCCCGGGCGCCGCCGCGCTGGACGTGTTTACGGACGAGCCGCTACCGCCAGGCTCGCCATTGCTGCTGCTACCGAACGTGCTGGCCACGCCGCACCTGGGCTACGTCGAGCGTGACAGCTATGAACTGTATTTTCGCTACGCCTTGCAAAACATCGTCGATTTTACGCAGGGCCAATGCACGCGCCTGCTCAATCCCGAGGTGTTGCAACATGCGCGGCAAAGCCCTCAGGAACGCTGAAAACCCTTCAGCAAGTCCGGCTCGCCCGTGATGCCGATGGCGGGCGCGGGCAGCACGTGCCGGCCCCGCCACAGGCCGGCCCAGCCGGGCGGCCAGGCGATGTCTGGCCCACTGTATGGCGCCACGCCGGCGCGCACGGCCACGACCGGCACGGGCGGCATGTCTTGCAAGGGCTCGCCTGCGGTGCGCTGCATGTCCAGGCTGTACATGTAATTGGGCAGTAAAGCGTCGCAGACGCGGCCAAACCAGTCGCTATGGTCGTCGTCGCGGCCCAGCGCCTGCGCCAGCCCCTGCGGGTCGAAGCGGGCCAGGGCATCGATCAGCTCGCCAGTGGTGGCGCCCGGGGAATCGCCCCAGCCCATCACGGGGTTGACGTTGTAATCGGCGCCCGAGCCATACCAGCCTTCGCGCCAGGGCCGCTGCATCCAGTCGCGCGGCCCCGTAAACAAATGCCAGCGCCAGTGCAAGCCGGACGGCTTGGGCCAGGCATACAGATACAGCTTTTGATAGCCGGCCTGGTGCAGCTCGCGCACCATGGCCATCAGACGCGCGTGCGGCATGCGGTCCGGCGGCGCGCGGCGAAACAGGATCGCTTCGCCATCGGCAAACTGCACGTCATCGGTCGACAGGTTCAGGTCCAGGGTCCGCGCTTCGCTGCCGAAACGGGCGGCGATCCAGCCCGTCAGCAAATTGACGGACGTGATCACCCCGTAACCGCGGTGGCGGTGAAAAATGACGGTGCCGGGAGCGAGCGCTTTCATACGGAGTCGGGGGGCAGGCAAACAAAGAAACCAGTGTACTCACAGATGGCCAAATTTTCCAGATGCGGCGCAAGCGCAGGCGGCAAGCACGCTGCCCCATCCGAAGCGCCATTCACGCAAGGGCATCAATCCACGATATCATGCGCGTCATTCTCCACTGACATCGTGACCACATCATGACATTGCGCATACTCGCCACCGGCGGCACTTTCGACAAGCACTACAACGAATTGAACGGTACCCTGGGCTTTTCCGACAGTCATTTGCCGGCAGCGATTGCCCGCGCGCGCATGACGGCGCCCGTGGCGCTGGAGCAATTGCCACTGCTCGACTCGCTCGACATGCAGGATGCGGACCGCCAGCGCGTGCTCGCTTCGTGCCGCGCGGCGCACGAGAAAGCCATCGTCATCATCCACGGCACCGACACCATGCGCGAAACGGCGCAAGTGCTGGGCGCGGCGAACCTGCAGCAAACGGTGATTTTGACGGGCGCCATGATTCCCTACGAAATCGACAACTCCGATGCCCTGTTCAACCTGGGCTTTGCCTGCGGCGTGGCGCAAACCTTGCCAGCCGGCGTGTATGTGGCCATGAACGGCCAGATCTTCGCCTGGGACAATGTGCAAAAGAACCGCGCCGCCGGCGTGTTCCAGCCCTTGTAAGCCGATGGCGGGACAGGGCGCACGAGCAGAACGCCCAACGCTCTGACTGACACTCTGTCACAATTCCACCAGCCCGCTTTCAGCGGGCTTTTTTACGTTTTTTTACTTTGCATAAATTTTGCAATACAACCTTTTTCATCTAATTATTACTGGCAAAACATCAAATTGCCAATACAGTAATTTTATGTTGCAAAAAAACGCCATTGATCATTTTTAAAAACGCAGATATTTATAAATATAAAATCCATATTTAACATTTAAATCAAATATTCTTCAGTATCTCGAATTTATTGCCAAATCCGACACGGTTGAGGTGCATTTTTTCTTGCTGAGACGACATAATGTTTGCCTCGACAAGTCAAAAGTGCATTTATAACAATATTGCACCAAGTAGTCTTCCACCTCCCACCGACGTGGTTCCGCCTACCGTACACGAGCACCGCAGACCATCTACCCGATGGCTATATCGGTGCTCGTGTGCCGCTTGTCGTTATTAAAACTACTACGGAGTAATTGTTACAATGGCATTTAAAGAAAAAATTGGCGTACGCAGCGTACGCCTGGCCCTGACCGTCCTGGCAGGTAGCGTCTTGTTCTCCGGCCAATCCATGGCGGACGAAGCAATTCAAAAAGTTGAAATTACCGGTTCGAGTATCAAGCGCATCGCTGTCGAAGGCGCACTGCCTGTACAGCGCCTGTCGCAAGAAGCGATCGCCAAATCGGGCGCCACTTCGGTAGCCGACCTGATCCAGGCCCTGCCAGCCATGCAAGGCTTCACCATCGGCGCAGTTGCTGCCGGTTCCGACTCGGGCGGCAATACCAGTGCATCGCTGCACGGTATCGGCGAGTCCTACACCCTGGTACTGCTGAACGGCCGCCGCATCGCGCCACAAGGCTCCGGCACCACGGTCAACCTGAACGCCATCCCGATGAGCGCCGTTGAGCGCGTCGAGATCCTGACCGACGGCGCTTCGGCCCTGTACGGCTCGGACGCCATCGCCGGCGTACTGAACTTCATCCTGAAGAAAAACCAGCAAGGCGCCACTCTGGAAGCCACATATGGCGGTCCGGAAGACAAAGGCGGCAACGCCTGGAATACCAGCGTCACCTACGGTTTTGGCGACCTGGACGAAGACCGCTTCAACGTGCTGCTGTCGTACCGCCACGATGAGCAATCGAAACTGCGCGCCACCGACCGCGATTTCGCCGCTACCTCGTATGTGCCATTCAGCCGCAACGGCAACAACTATGTATGGGACCGCACCAGCACCTCGGCTTCGCCAGCAGGCGCCACTGTTGCCTACAATAGCGGTGCTAAATCGACAGCCTTTACGCCTTACCTGGCGATGAATGGCAAGTGCCCTGAAGACTCCTACAAGACGACCAGCAATGCGCGCGCTTGCGGCTTCGACACGGGCTCCACCGTGGAAGTCGTACCGCAATCGAAACGCGACAGCCTGTTCTCCAAAGCTACGTACAAGCTGAACGACAACCTGAACGCGTTCGCCGAACTGGCCTACTCGCGCTACGACCTGACGGCGCGTATCGCCGCCAATCCAATCCCGATTTCGATCGCCAAGGGCAGCCCGCTGTACAACACCTATGTATCGCCGTACCTGACGCCAGCGCAACGTGCCGACGTCAAGTCGATCACCGCCAACTACCGCAGCACCGACTTCGGTCTGCGCGCCAGCAACACCATCACCGAAACCAAACACATGGTCGTTGGTGTGGAAGGCGAACTGGGCGCGTGGAACTTCGAAAGCGGCCTGACCTGGTCGCAAAACTCGATCGACGAGCGCTACACGGGCGGTTACCAGAAGAGCCAGGAATTCAAGAACATCCTCGCCAATCCGGACTTCAACCCGTTTGCAGTGACGCAAAAACCATCGGTGCAAGCGCAAATCGCTGGCGCGCAGTTCGTTGGCTCCGTGCGTACCGCATCGACCACGATGCGCGGCGTCGACACGCACGGCTCGCGTGAATTGTTCAGCCTGCCAGGCGGCAAAGCCAGCCTCGGTATCGGTGGCGACTACCGCACCTATACCTATGAGCAATCGCCAGGCAGCAATGCCACCGGTGACGATATCTACAACTTCAACACCAAGGCCGCCTACGACATGAGCCGCGACACCTACGGCGCGTTCGTCGAGTTGCTGGCACCGTTGACCAAGTCGTTCGAAATGACCGTTGGTGGCCGTCACGACGCTGTCAAGGCGATCGACGACAAGCTGAACAACAAAACTGTCGGCAAAAAAGACAGCGCCAATACCTACAAGGTATCGGCACGCTGGCAGCCAGTACAGACCGTGCTGATCCGCGGTTCCTACGGCACGGGCTTCAAGGCGCCAAGCATGCTGGAAATTGCTCAGCCACTGGTCAACGCCGGCTTTACCGCCAAGAAATTTGATTGCCCATACCCAGGCAACGCACTGTGCCGCGCGGAAGCAACGCAATACAACGCCGTGTCGCAAGGCAATCCGGATCTGCAATCGGAAAAGTCGAAACAGTTCACCCTGGGCTTCCGTGTCGAACCTAGCTCGGCCTTCTCGTTCGGCGCCGACCTGTGGGATGTGAAACTGCGCAATGCCGTGTCGGAAGTTTCCGAAGAGCAAGCATTTGCCGATCCGATCAAGTATGCGTCGAGCTTCGGAACTTATACCGAGCCATCGACCGGCATCACCTACTACTCGTTCAAGAAACTGTCGGTCAACATCGGCAAGAAGGAATACCGTGGTATCGACTGGGATCTGTCGGCCAACCACAAGTTCTCCTTCGGCAAGCTGACCGCCCAATTGAGCGGTACGCACATGTTGCACGCCAACTACACCAAAGCCGGTAGCGATAATATCTACACCAGCAACATGAACTTCTTCGGCGACACCAACGAAGTCACGTTCCGCAACCTGATGAAGCTGACGACGACCCTGGACACAGGCCGCCTGAGCAACACGGTAACGGTCAACTACCGTAACGGCTACACCGATGCAGCCGCTACCGTGTACAACCTGGCGACCCAGCAGGAAGAGAAAAACTTCCGCCTGCAAGTACCGTCGTACACGACGTTCGACTGGCAAGCACGTTTCGCCTTTGACAAGCAAACCACGATCCGCGCAGGTATCAAAAACCTGTTCGACCGTGCACCACCGCTGTCGCTGCGCGCTTCGTCGGGCCACCAGGTTGGTTTCGACCCACGCTACGCCGATCCAATGATGCGTTCGTTCTACGTCACCGGCAACTACAAGTTCTAATGTGACGTTTTGAATTAGCTTGTCCGAAAGCGCCTTGCACTTCACCGTGCAAGGCGCTTTTTTATGCCGAAACATATTGCGCAGACGAAAAAAAAGGAGCCGCAGCTCCTTTTTGTACCGGCATGACGGCTGTTACGCCGTCGCTTCGCCGCCCAAGGCTTCGACCACGTCGGCCATCAGCTTGCTCAGCTCGCCCGTCATCAGCATCACGTCGCCGTCGAAACGCTCTTCGTCGTTCTTCGTGCTCGATTCCGTTTCCTTGATCACGTCCAGCGGCTTGACGCTCTTGATGGCCAGCGACTCCGTCAGCACGAACGAGATCTTGTCGTTCCACGTCATGGCCAGACGCGTGCACTGCTTGCCGGCCGCGATGTGGCGGCGCACGTCGTCCGCTTCCAAGGTGTGGCGCACATAGCGCACGGTGGCCTTGCTTTCGCCCGTGGCGCGCAATTCCGTATCCATGTCGACCGTGAAGCCGGCAGGCGCGTCGTCCGCTTGCAGCCATTCCGTCATCACCGCTACGGGCGAACGCTGCACGCGCAGGCTTTCCAGCGGCAGTTTGTCGACGGCTTTCAACAGCAGCTTGATGACTTCATCGGCCTTCGCCGGGCTGGCCGCATCGATCACCAGCCAGCCATTGACGGGGTCGATCCACGTCCAGACGTTGCTGCGGATGCTGAAGGCGCGCGGCAGCAGCTCGTCGGCCACGCGTTCCTTCAATTCCTTCATGGCTTTCTTGCCAGGCGCAAAGCCTTGCGCTTCTTCCATCTCGGCGGCGCGGGCCTTGGCCACCTGGTTGATGACGGTCGCTGGCAGCAGTTTCTTTTCCGTGCCCAGCAGGATCAGCATCTGTTTGTTGACCACGTGGACCAGGCCGCCGTTCGGGCGTGGCGTATCCCAGCCCTGGCGCATCAGATCCATGCTGGTCGCCGGCGTAAATTTGTTCGAGGACAGCGCCTCTTCCAGTTGTTCTGGCGTGTAAGCCCACGGTGCGGGCAGGCGGTAAATCTGAAGATTCTTGAACCACATAGTTTTTGTCTTCCGTTTGTTTCAGTAGTGCCAGGGGAACGCCATTCTACACTTTCGACACGGGAATGCCGTCAAAAGCGCGGACTGGCGCGGTGTTGTTGCTGCGTGGGGAATGCCGCTACAGGGCGGGAAACAGCTCCGCCTGGGCCGGTGCCTGCCGCGTCACGATGGCCGGGTCCGACAAGGTCGAGATGCGCACGCCCAGCAGGCGGATTTTCTTGTCAAATGGCACGCGCCGCAAGCAATCGCGGCTGGCGCGCAGGATGGCGGCGGCGTCCGCCGTGGCGCTGGGCAGGGTGATGTCGCGCGTGACGGTGCTGAAATCTTCGAAGCGCAGCTTGATGCCCACCGTGCGCCCCGCCAGCGATTGCTTGTCGAGGTCGCCCGCCACGCGCGTGCACAGGCTTTCCAGTTTTTCCGACAGGGTGGCGCGGTCGCGCACCACCTGCAAGTCGCGCTCGAACGTCGTTTCGCGGCTGACGGACTTGGTTTCCCGGCTCGTCTGCACGGGCCTACCATCGATGCCCAGCGCCGCCTGGCGCAGCCAGCCCGTGTACAGGTCGCCAAACTGCGTACGCAGCATGGCCATGTCGGCCCGGGCCAGCTCGCCGATGGTGACAATGCCCAGCGCTTCCAACTTGGCCGTCGCTTTCGGACCGATACCATTGATCTTTTTCGCCGGCAAGGGCCACACGCGCGTTTCAATATCCTCCGGGTTCAGGATGGTCAGGCCGTCCGGTTTTTCCAGGTCGGAACAGATTTTCGCCAGCAATTTGTTGGGCGCCAGGCCGATCGAGCACGACAGGCCCGTCGCTTCGAACACGGCCGCCTTCAGGCGCGCCGCCATGGCCGGCGCCTGCTCGCCGTATTCGGTGAGATCAACATAGATTTCATCGATGCCCACGTTCTGGATGATGGGGCACAACTGGGCCACGGCCTGCTTGAAGCGCGCCGAATAGTCGCGGTAAGCCTCGAAATCGGCCGGCAGCAGGATGCTGTCGGGCGCCAGCTTGGCCGCCTTCATGATGCCCATGGCGGAAAACACGCCGAACACGCGCGCCGCATAGGTCGATGTGGTGACGACGCCGCGCCCCACGTAGTCGCGCATGCGCGCAAACTGCCGCGTGCCATCTTCCTGCAGCACGGGCTGCTGCAGACGCCCACCGCCGATGACGACGGCTTCGCCGCGCAATTCCGGATATTTCAACAGTTCCACGGAGGCAAAGAAGGCGTCCATGTCCAGATGCGCTATCCAGCGGCGGGCTGCGGGTGGCTCGGGAAGGGGGGAGGCAGATGTGGTCAAGGACACCTCGCGGCGGGATACTGTAGTTATATACAGTATCGCTGGAAATGCCCATGGATGCAAGTTGAAACGCACGCGCAAGGCGGTTGCTTTTCTCAATAGCAAGATTACAATCCTGACACAACTATTCAAAGGAGTCGCCTTGTCTATCGCCCATCACGCTGCGCGCCGCCGGTCCGCCTGGTTATCCATCCTGCCGGCCCTGCTGCTGTCCTCACTGGCGCCATCCGCGCTGGCCGCCGATGCCGCCACCGTCGCCACCATGTCGGCGCCCGTTGCCGCCAAGACCGCCTGGCAGGAAACGCGCCACGGCACGGTCGTCACGGACGACTACCGCTGGCTGCAAAAGAAAACCGATCCTGCCGTGATCGATTACCTGAATGCGGAAAACTCCTACACGGCCGCCGTCACGGCCCCGATCCAGCCGCTGGCCGACAAGGTGACTGCGGAAGTGAAGGGACGCATGCAGGAAGTAGACCTGTCCGTGCCTGCGCGCCAGGGCAATTTCTACTATTACACGCGCACGGAAGCGGGCAAGCAATACCCGATTCACTGCCGCCGTCCTGTCGGCAAGAACGGCGCCTACGATGCGCAGGCGACTGAGGAAATCCTGCTGGACCAGAATCAATTGGCCGAAGGCCACAAATTCTTTGCCGTACGTGCGTTTGCCATCAGCCCGAATGAACAGTTGCTGGCCTACACCACCGACACGACGGGTTTCCGCCAGTACGAACTGCATGTCAAGGATTTGAAGACGGGCAAGCTGCTGGGCGACACCATGCCGCGCGTGACCTCGCTGGCGTGGGCGGCGGACAACGCCACCCTGATGCTGACGCAGGAAGACGCCACCACCAAGCGCGCGGACCGCTTGTTCCGCCTGCCCCTGGGCGGCACCTTGCAGCAGGTCTACCACGAGCCAGTGGAACAGTTCGCCATCGGCGTGAGCCGCACCCGCGACCATCGCTACTTCGTGCTCACTGCGCGCAGCACGGATACGAGCGAAGTGCTGCTGCTGCCAACGAGCAAGCCGGAAGGCAGTTTCCAGTCCGTGCTGAAACGCGAAAAAGGCCACCGCTACGGCATCGAACACCGCGATGGACAGCTGTTTATTCTGACCAACAAAGAAGCGAAGAATTTCCGCGTCGTCAGCGCGCCGGTGACCGCCCCGCAGCCGAAGAACTGGAAGAGCGTCGTGCCGCACAACAAGGACGCCGTGATCCAGTCCATCGACGTCTTCCAGGGCTATCTGGTGGTGATGGAAAAAGCCCGCGCCCTGAACCGCGCCCGCATCCATGATTTCGCGCGGAAGAACTGGAAAACGGTGCAGTTCGACGACCCCGTCTACCTGGCCACGGCGGCCGGTACGCCGGAGTTTTCCGCCACGCAATTCCGCATGTCCTACCAGTCGCCCGTCACGCCGCCCACCGTCATCGACGTGAGCATGCAAGACGGCAAGCGCACGGTGCTCAAGCAGCAGGAAATCGTCGGCGGCTTTGATGGCAGCCGCTACACGACGCAGCGCCTGTGGGTCACAGCGCGCGATGGCGTGCAAGTGCCGCTGTGGGTCGTCTACAAGAAGGGCGTCAAGCTCGACGGTTCCGCGCCGCTGCTGCTGTATTCGTATGGTTCGTATGGCATCTCGACGGAAGCCAGTTTTTCCATCAGCCGCATCAGCCTGCTGGACCGTGGCGTCATCTATGCGCAAGCGCATATCCGCGGCGGCACGGACATGGGCGAAACGTGGCATGAAGACGGCATGCTGATGAAGAAGAAGAACACCTTCAATGACTTCATCGACAGCGCCGACTACCTGGTGCGTGAAAAATGGACGAGCCCGAACCGCCTGATCATCCAGGGCGGCAGCGCCGGCGGCTTGCTGATGGGCGCCGTCGTCAACATGCGTCCCGAGCTGTTCCACGCCGTGCACGCGGCCGTGCCCTTCGTCGACGTGATGAACACCATGATGGACGCCAGCCTGCCGCTGACGACGGGCGAGTACCTGGAATGGGGCGACCCGAACCAGAAGGCGGCCTACGACTACATGCTCAGCTACTCGCCATACGACAACATTGCGCGCAAGAATTACCCGGCCATGCTGGTGACGACGGGCCTGAACGACAGCCAGGTCATGTACTGGGAACCGGCAAAGTATGTGGCCAAGCTGCGCGCGTACAAGACGGACGGCAATCCCCTGCTGCTGAAAACGAATATGGGCGCCGGCCATGGCGGCGCCTCGGGCCGCTATAACGCCATCGCCGAGAACGCATTCAATATGGCGTGGATGCTGTCGCAGTGGAATATCACGGAATAATGTGAAAAAAGCGCTTGCAGAAGGATTTTGTCCGTCCTATAATAGCGCCTCTTCCAGACGTGGTGACAAACGTCGGGATGGTTTTCTGAGTATGCGGGATC
>NZ_LRIB01000029.1:0-15419 GCF_001758715.1 Janthinobacterium sp. HH104
GTGCGCTGGCTGTCAGCACGGCGGCAACGGCCGCCAGCGCACTGGCAGCGGCCACGGCAGCGCAGAACGACGATGACGCCGCAGCAGCCGCAGCGGCCCAGGCCGCAGCCTCGCTGGCAATCACCCAGGCGGCACAGGCCGACGATGCGGCGGCAGCGGCCGCCACCGTCAACGCCAACAATGCGATAGCAGCGGCAGCGGCTGCCCATGCGGCCGATGCCGCCGCGCCGCTGGCGCAGGCACAGGCCGCCGCGTCCCTGGCGGCCCTGCAAGCGGCGCAAGCGGACGATGCGGTCGCCGCCAGCGCGGCAGCGGCTGCGGCGCAAGCACATGCCAATGCGGATGCCGCGCAGGCGGACGACGCGGCGGCGGCCCAGGCCAATGCCGACGCGCAGGCAGCCGACGCGGCACTGGCGCAAGCGAACGCCATCGCGGCGCAGACCGACGCCAGCGCGCTGGCCGTCGTGGCGAATGCGGATGCGGCCAACGCCGCCGCCGTGCAAGCGATCGCCGACCAGACCGATGCTGTGGCGCTCACGCAGGCCGCCGATGCGGCAACGGCAGCAGCGCTGGCAGCGGCGCAGACGGCCGCCCTGACGGACGCCAGCGCACTGCAACTGGCCGCCGATGCGGCCGCGGCCGCGGCCCTGCAGGCGCAGGCGCAGGCGGACCTGACGGACGCAGGCTCGCTGACGGTGGCGGCGAATGCCGATGCCGCGGCGGCAGCGGCGGCCCAGGCCCAGGCCGACCTGACGGACGCGAGCCAGCTGTTCGTGCTGAGCCAGAATGCCCTGCACAACCCGCTGACGGTAGCCGACTTCAGCACGGGATTGCCGGCCGCCGGCGGCGACGTGATCGACATGTCGGCCATCGCAGACCTGACGGCATCGGTGGCCGTGGGCGTCAACGTGAGCACGGACTTTGGCAACAACAACCTGTTCATCTTCGACGGCACGTCCGTGTCGATCGGCGCGGCAGCCAGCGCCATCGCGGCCGACGACAGCGTCTTGTCGGGACAGGGCTACATCGTCATCGCCGATGCGCAAAACAGCGGCGCCGTGACCGTGTATCACTCGACTGACCTGAGCAACGCCAACGCCATCGACACGGCGCTGGTGCTGCTCAGCGGCGTGAACATCACGCAGCTGACCGGTGCCAACTTCGTCGTCTGAAGCAGGGCACCCACGCCAGGCGCCGCGCCTGGCACGACGGCGGGAGCGCAGCACAGCGGGCGCTCCCGCCACACCTAGAAATGCGTCAGGCCTGGTGCCGGAAAAATACGGGATGAGATTACGCGGTTCCCCAGCATTGTTTGTACTGCCACGTGGCGCGGCCTTGCTGGCGGCCATGGCCATGGCATCCATCAGCTCCTTCGTCCAGGCCCAGGGCAGCACCGCCTGGAGCTTCGACCAGGTCTTGCAGCAGGCGCTGCAAAGCCATCCCGCCGTGCAGGGCAAGCGTTCGGCGCAGGCTGCCGCGCGCGCCGACCTCGATGGCGCGCAATGGCAGCGCTTCCCCAGCCTGTCGGCCGAAGTCCCCACGGGTTCGCAGGAAACGGGCGGCGTGGTGCGCATCGAGCAGCCGCTGTGGAGCGGCGGGCGCATCGACGCCGGCATCGATGCGGCCGGCAGCCGGGTCGACGCGGCCGGCGCGGCCATCGAGGAAGAACGCCTGACCCTCTCGCTGCGCGTGATCGCCGCCTACACGGAAGCGCTGCGCCAGACGGCCCGCATGCGCTCGGCCGAAGAGGGGCTGGCCGAGCACCAGCGCCTGCTGGACATGATCAAGCGCCGCGTGGCGCAGTCGGTCAGTTCGCAAACGGATCAGCGCCTGGCCGAGTCGCGCGCCTACCAGGCGGCCAACGACGTGTCGAATGCGCGCCAGGCGCAGGAAAACGCGCTGGCGCAGCTGTCGCAGCTGGCCGGCAAACCCGTGCGCCTCGTCACCGCCGCCGGAATCGGCGTGGGCGAACCGCTGCCCGACGCCAGCCTGGAACGGGTCATGCGCCAGGCCATCGGCTACTCCCCTACCCTGCAGCGCCTCGATTTCGAGGCGCAGGCAGCCGATTCCGAGATCACCATGCAGCGCTCTGCCTACATGCCGAAGGTGGTGCTGCGCATGGAAAAGCCCACGGGCGGCGGCATCAATGCCGACAACCGCGCGCGCGCCATGCTGGTGCTGCAGGCGCAGCCGGGCGCCGGCTTGTCGGCCAAGGCTGGCGTGGACGCCGCCGTGGCCCGCCGCGAAGGCGCGCGCGCCGCGCACGACGTGGCCGAACGCGAGGTGCGCGAGCGTTTCACCCTGGACTGGAACGAGGCCGAGGCAAGCCGCCAGCGCCTGGGCAACGCGGGCGAGGCCAGCACCACCTCGACGCAGGTGTTCGAATCGTATGCACGCCAGTACGTGATCGGTCGCAAGAGCTGGAACGACGTGCTCAATGCCGTGCGCGAAGCAACCCAGGCGCGGTTTTCGCTGGAAGACACGCGCGCGCAGGCGATTGCCGCCAGCCTGCGCCTGGCCGCGCAGACGGGCACCCTGGCCGGACGCACGGTGCCGCCGGGCCTGGCGCGCGCGAATTGACACCGACATGATGCAGACAGGAGACAGCGTGGATACCTCCATCAAACATGGCTTGCTGACACTCGTCGAACGGGCCGCCCGCCTGACAGGCCAGCATCTGGCGGCCGCGCGCCTGGCCGACCTGCAGCGCCAGCTCGAAGATATCGACGACAGCGGCGCGCCCGCCGTGGTGCTTACCGCCATCTGGCAGGCGGCCGGGCTGGAAGGCGCGGCGCGCCCGCTGCACGAGCCGACGCCGGGCGAACTGCCATTCGCCGTCTACAGCCCCAGCACGGGCTGGGGCTTGCTGCAGTCGCGCGGCGCCGACGGCGCCTGGCGCGGCGAAGGCATCGATGGGCGCGCCTTGCAACTGGCCTCGCTGGCAGGTTTAGCTTGCGTGGGCCTGCCGCGCCGCAGCGAAAAAAGCGGCGCCCGCCCCGGAGCGCTAAGCCTGGTGCGCAAGGCCCTGTGGCTGAAGAAAAGCGTGTTTGTCGACGCCGTGCTGGCCACCGCGCTGGTGACCCTGCTGACCATGGCCACCTCGCTGTTTTCCATGCAGGTGTACGACCGCGTGATCCCGAACCAGAGCTTCAGCACCCTGTGGGTGCTGGTGGTGGGCGTGGCCCTGTCGATCGGCCTGGAATTCATCCTCAAGCAGGTGCGTAGCCGCATCGTCGACCACTCGTGCAATGACGTCGACCATGAATTGTCCGAATGGTTTTTCCAGCGCATGCTGGGCATCCGCATGGAGGCGCGCCCCGCTTCCGTCGGCACCCTGGCGGCGCAGGTCAAAGGCTTTGAAATGGTGCGCGGCGTGCTTACGTCGACCTCGCTGTTCGTGCTGACGGACGTGCCCTTCGCCGTGATTTTCCTCGCCATGATCACCATCATCGGCGGCTGGCTCGTGGTGGTGCCGCTGGTGGCCCTGCCGCTGGCCCTCGTGTGCGGGCTGATGTTCCAGCGTGCCATCCAAAGCCATACGCGCAAGAACCTCAACGCAAGCAACCGCAAGGCGGGCTTGCTGGTGGAAGCCGTCGATGGCGTGGAAACGCTCAAGGGCAGCAGCGCCGAATGGATGATGCAGGCGCGCTGGGCCGAGCTGGTGGCCGAAACGAGCCACGCGGAGCAGAATATCCGCGACTATGCTGCCCTGTCGCAAAACATCACGGCCGCCTTCCAGCAGCTGACCAACGTGGCGCTGATCTCCATGGGTGCGTGGTTCGTGGCCGAGAACCAGATGACCATGGGCGCCCTGATGGCGTGCACCATCATCAGCAACCGCGCCCTGATGCCCATCGTGCAGCTGCCCGCCGTGATGGTGCAGTGGGCGCATGCGCGCGCCTCGATCGACGGCCTGGAACAGGTCATCAGCCTGCCCAACGAGGCCGACACCGCGCAGTTCGCGCTGACGCCGCGCAGCCTCGATACGGGATTGCGCTTCGAGCGCATCCGCTTTACGTATGGCGGCGCGCAAAAGGTGGCGCTGGAAGTGGAAAATCTCGCCATCCGCCCCGGCGAACGGGTCGGCCTGGTGGGCGCCATCGGCTCGGGCAAGAGCACCCTGCTGAAACTGGCCTCGGGCCTGTACCAGCCGGCCGAAGGCAAGGTGTACCTGGGCGACGTCGACATGGCCCTGCTGGCGCCGGCCGTGGTGCGCGAAATGGTCGGCTACCTGCCACAGGAAACGCGGCTGTTCAGCGGCACCCTGCGCGACAATCTGTTATTGGGACTGGCCGACCCGGGCGAGGAAGCGATACTGGCGGCGGCAAAGCGCACGGGCCTGATCGAGCTGATACTGGGCCAGCCACGGGGACTGGCGCTGGGCATTACCGAAGGCGGGCGCGGCGTGTCTGGCGGCCAGCGGCAATTGATCGCCGTCACGCGCCTGCTGCTGGCCAAGCCGCGCATCTGGCTGCTCGATGAACCGACGGGCGCCATGGATGCGAAGACGGAAGCGCGCATCGTGGGGCTGCTGGGCGAACTGGCGGCCGAAGGCGTGACCATGGTCGCCACCACGCACAAGAACGCCCTCTTGCCGCTGCTCGACCGCCTGGTGGTGCTGCAGGCGGGCCGGGTGCTGCTCGACGGCCCGCGCGACTTTGTTCTGGCCAAGCTGTCGGGCAAGCCGCAGGCCGTGCCCAGTTCCGCAACGGCGCCGGTGGCGCAAGGAGCCGTCGCATGAAACTGGCCAAGGTCGAAGCGAAAGAGGAAGCGAAACGGGGACGGGTGCTGATCTGGAGCTGCACGGCGGCACTGGCCGGTATCATCGCCTGGGCTTCGTGGGCGGAGCTGGACCAGGTCACGCGCGCCAACGGCCAGGTGATCGCCAGTTCGCGCAACCAGATCATCCAGGTGGCCGATGGCGGCGTGCTGGCCGAACTGCGTGTGCACGAAGGCAGCGTGGTGAAAAAGGGAGCATTACTGGCGCGCTTCGACCGCACGCGGGCCGAGACAAGCTACCTGGAAAGCACGGCCAAGGCGGCGGGACTGAAGGCGGCCGTGGCGCGTTTGCAAGCCGAGGTGTTTGGCGGCGCGCCGAAGTTTCCGCCCGAACTGCAGGCGTTCCCGGAATTTCGCGCCAACCAGCTGGCCCTGTTCAGCAAGCGCCAGGGCGCCGTGCAGGCGGAGGTGAGCTCGCTGGAAAGCGCCATGAAGCTGATCAAGGAAGAACTGGAAATGAACTTGCCGCTGCTGGAAACGGGGGACGTCAGCCGCGCCGAAGTGCTGAAACTGCGGCGGCAAGTGGTCGACATCCAGGCGCAGATCACCAACCGGCGCAACAAATATCTGCAGGATAGCCAGACGGATCTGGTGAAAGCCCAGGAAGACCTGGCCGGCGTGCTGCAGACGGTCACGCAGCGCAAGGAGCAGCTGGGTTCGACGGATATCTACGCGCCCACCGATGGCATCGTGCGCAACGTGCGCCTTACTACCCTGGGCGGCGTGGCCAAGCCAGGCGAGGAAATCCTGCAGATCGTGCCGACGGACGATGACCTGATCATCGAGGCGAAAGTCAAACCGGCCGACATCGCCTTCATCAAGCCGGGCCTGCCCACGGCCGTGAAGCTCGACGCCTACGACTACGGCATCTACGGGCGCCTGCGCGGCACCGTCAGCTACATCAGCGCGGACACCTTAAGTGAGGACAACAAGGGCAACGAGCAGCCGTACTACCGCGTGCAGATCAAGACCAGCGGGCGCAACCTGATGGGCAAGAATGGCGAGCCGATCCTGATCCAGCCCGGCATGACGGCCACCGTGGAAATCAACACGGGCCGCAAGACGGTCTTGCGCTATCTGACGAAACCGATCACCAAGACGTTCTCGGAATCGATGGGGGAACGGTAAGCTGGCGGGCTGTTAACCGGCAGGCTTCAGGCGGCCGATGACACTGGCCACCTTGGCCGTGATCATGTCGACCGCGGGGCCGTTGGCGCCATGTGGCAAGATGACATCGGCATTGCGCTTGGTCGGCTCGATGAATTGCTTGTGCATCGGGCGTACCGTTTCCAGATACTGCTCGATGACGCTTTCCACGGAGCGGCCACGTTCCGTGATATCGCGCTGCATGCGGCGGATGAAGCGCACGTCGGAGGCCGTGTCGACAAATATCTTCAGCGACATCATGTTGCGCAAGTCTTCGTCATACAAGGCAAACAGGCCTTCGATCACGATCACGGGCGCCGGCTTGACGGGGATGGTCCGGTTGGAGCGGTTGTGCAGCGTGAAGTCGTACTCGGGCATCTCGATCGCTTCGCCATTGCGCAAGGCCTGGATATGCTGCACCAGCAATGGCCACTCGAACGCCTGCGGATGGTCGTAATTCTGCTGGCGCCGGACTTCAGGGGAGAGATGGGTTTGGTCGCAGTAGTAGTCGTCCTGCATCACGACCGATACCATGTCGGCGCCGAAGGACGCGAGCACTTGTTGGGATACGGTGGACTTGCCACTGCCGCTTCCGCCAGCGACACCAATAACAAACGGTTGGAAGGAAATATTATTCATGCCGAATGATACCGGAAACGCGAGCTGACCGACAGGGAGCGGCTGCAAAGCCGGGCCTGTCACGCGGCAGGCACGCGCCAACCGAAGAAGGGGCCGATAGGCGAACGTTTGGCAAGATGGTATTCTCAACAAGCTCAAGATGCGCGGACGGGACGCAGCGCGCCGCCGGCATTGCATGCCTGCCCTCTTTCGGCATCGATTGACCATTGACGAGAAATGAACAATGAACGAAGAAAAATTTTGGCAACTGATAGAGCAAATCGGCCGTGAAGCCCTGGAAGCCGGAAGCAATTGCGCCGCCTGGCCCAGCTAACGGCAATGGACGCCATCGCCGCAAGCAAGGCATATATCAAGCTGGCCGAAGGCGATGCCGGGCAATGGGATGCGCACATGGCGGCAGCGGAAGCCGTGCTGCACGGCGCCTTGCAATCGGATCGGCAAGCGAATCGGCAAGATACCGCCCTGCTCACTTGCCTGGGCGCCGTGCTGTGTGACCAGGGCAAGTACAGGGAAGCCGTCAACGTGCTGGAAACAGCCCTCACGCTGGGTTCGACGGACGGCCATACCCATTACAACCTGGGGGTGGCCCTGGCGGGACTGGCAAAACCGCGCAAGGCCATGGCGCAATTTGGCAAGGCGCAGGGCCTTGCCGCTTGCAGCCTGACCTGGACCGCCTATTTCGACCCGCAAGCCCAATAGGCGCTTGCCCGGAAATTATTCGAACTGCTTGCGGAACGCCTCGAACTGCGCCGCCAGGCCATCGAAGTCGCTGCGCAATTGCAGCACTTCCTGCTCCAGCTGGGCGACACGGCTGCCCTGCTGCGGCGCGCTGACGGCGCCGGCGTAGCCTGCCGCGGTCTCGATCTGCGCCAGCGCTTCCTCGCCGCCCAGCAAGTGGCCGTAGCGCGGCTCCTTGGCACCGGGTGCGACGGCCAGCTTGGCCACCAGCGGCGGGTATTTGTCGATCAAGAACTGCAGGCCCGACTCCACTTCCGTCACGGACTTGAATTCATGTACGCGGCCGCTGCGGCTGCGGATCTCGCCCGCCGTCTGCAAGCCGCGCAGCATCAGGATCGTCAGGATGGCAAGTTTATCTTGTTCCAGCGACCACTTGATGCGCATGCGGTGTTCGTACTTGGCGACCCGCGCGCCGGCCTGCGTGATGCCGTTGACGAACTTGCGCTGCATCAGGCGCTGCAGCACGTCGTAGACGGTTTCTTCGGAAAGAGCCATGACGGGGTCGCGGCTGGACAGCTGGTTGCAGCCGTTCGTCAGCGCGTTGAGCGACAGCGGATAGCTGTCCGGCGTCAGCGCTTCCTTTTCCGCCAGCACGGCCAGTACGCGGATCTCGAACGGGTCGAGCAGATTCGGATTGTCGCTGCTCTTTTCTGCTGCGTTTTCAGCTATGTGTACGTCTGTAGTCATGCCTGTATCCTTAGTCAACCAGCTTGTTCATTTGCTCGGAATCGAATTTATCACACTCGGGCACGCCCTGGCAGCAGATGCCCGCCGCCTTCAGGGTGGCGAGGATGGTTTCGATGCGCTGCTCCTGTGCCACCGCGTGCGTGATCAAGCCTTGCAGGGCTTTCGACAGCGGATCGTCGCCGTTGGGCGTGACGCCATACGCGGCGAACAAATGGGCGGTGCTGCCCTCGCGCAGGGCGCTGACATCCTTTTGCACGATGTGCGCGGGGTTGCCGACGGCCGTGGCGCCGGACGGCACGGGTTTCAACAGCACGGCGTTCGAGCCCACCTTGGCGTACTCGCCCACCGTGAAGCTGCCCAGCACCTGCGCGCCGGCGCCGACGATGACGCCGCGCTCGAGGGTCGGATGGCGCTTGGCGCCGCTGTGCAGCGACGTGCCGCCAAGGGTCACGCCCTGGTAGATGGTGCAGTCGTCGCCGACGACGGCCGTCTCGCCGATCACCACGCCGAAGCCATGGTCGATGAAGACGCGCCGGCCGATGACCGCGCCCGGATGGATCTCGATGCCCGTGATGATGCGGGCGATATAGGAAATGAAGCGCCCCACCCACTTCATGTGCCGCGTCCAGCACCAGTGCGCCCAGCCGTGCATGACGATGGCGTGCAAGCCTGGATAACAGGTCAGCACCTCCCAGCCATTGCGGGCGGCCGGGTCACGTTCGATGATGCTGTTGATGTCTTCGCGCAGGTGGTGGAACATAATGAAAATGGATAAGGTGGAACGCAAATGGTAGCGTATTCGGCGGCGTGCTGCCGGAGAGGCAGATAAACAACCGCCGCCTCAAGGGCGGCGGCTGATTTTCTGGAAGCGTTACAAAACGTTCAGGGCAAGGCGCATTGCCGAAGACAGTACGAATGTACGGCGAGGCAATGCAACGCCGCCATGGACGTTTTTTAGGCTTCCAGCGCGATGCGCTGGCGGCGGGCTTCATAGAGACATACGCCCGATGCCACGGACACGTTCAGACTCTCGACGGAACCGAACATCGGGATGCTGACGAGGATGTCGCAGGTGTCGCGCGTCAAGCGGCGCATGCCTTCGCCTTCGGAACCCATGACGAGAGCCGTCGGGCCCGTGAAATCGGCTTCGTACAAGCCTTTTTCGCCGTCGTCCGAGGTGCCGATCAGCCAGATGCCGCGATCCTTCAATTCACGCATGGTGCGCGCCAGGTTCGTCACGGTGATGTACGGGACGGTTTCGGCGGCGCCGCTGGCGACCTTGGCGGCCGTGGCGTTCAAGCCCACGGCGCGGTCCTTCGGCACGATGACGGCATGTGCGCCGACGCCGTCGGCCACGCGCAGGCAGGCGCCCAGGTTGTGCGGGTCGGTGATGCCGTCGAGTATCAACAGCAGCGGCGGGCCGTCGATGGCGTCCAGCAGCTCATCGAGATTGCGCGCCAGCGACAGTTGCGAGGCAAACGCGATCACGCCCTGGTGGCGGCGCGTGCCGACGATCTTGTCCAGACGCGACGAGTCGACGGGCATGACGCGCACGTTGGCAGCCTTGGCGGCGGCGATCATGTCCTTCATGCGGCCGTCGACGCGGCTGGCATCGACGAAAATTTCCTCCACGGACGACGCTTCATGACGCAGACGCGAGGTGACGGCGTGGAAGCCGAAAATCATTTTATTCTTCATTATCTATCTATCGCTTATCGCTTGTTCTTGCTTGATTTTGATACAGTTTTTGCTGCACGTGGTGCCGCCGCAGCGGGTGCCGCGGCTGGTTTCTTGCTGCGCTTCGGCGCGGCGGCCTTGGGGGCTGCCGCCTTGGGGGCTTCCTTGGCTGCAGGCTTGGCTTGCGCCTTGGCGCCGTTGGAACGGCCGCCGGAACCCTTGCCGGGTTTGCCACCATTGTTGCCGCCGCCATTGACGCTGGTTTTGATCTCGTGACGCTGCTCGGTCGCGGGACCGGGCTTGACCATCGATTTCTTTTCGCCCTTGCGCTTGCCGCCAGCTTGCTTGGCTGGCGCTTCTTCGCCCGCCAGTTCCGCATCGGTGACCAGACGCAGGTCGATCTTGCGCGTTTCCAGATCGACACGCGCCACTTGCACCGTCAGACGGTCGGTCAATTGATAACGCTTGCCCGTACGTTCGCCGCGCAATTCATGGCGCGCATCGTCGTACTGGAAGTAGTCGGTACCCAGCTCGGTGACGTGCACCAGGCCTTCGACAAACAGGGTGTCCAGTTGCACGAAGACGCCGAAGGTGGTCACGCCGGTGATCGTGCCGGTGAATTCCTCGCCCAGTTTGTCCTGCATGAAGTAGCACTTCAGCCATGCCTCCACGTCGCGCGATGCTTCGTCGGCGCGGCGCTCGTTGGCCGAGCAATGCACGCCCAGTGCGTCCCAGATCGTCAGGTCCGTCTTCTTCGGCTTGCCGTCGGCCTTGTCCTTCGCCTGCTGCTTGCGCGTGGCGTTCGACACGTTCGTGTTCAGCACGGTCTTCTCGGACAGCTTCGGCTCGTATTTCTTGCCTTGCAAGATGGCCTTGATGGCGCGGTGCGTCAGCAGGTCGGGATAGCGGCGGATCGGACTGGTGAAGTGGGCATACGCCTCGTACGCCAGGCCGAAGTGGCCGATATTGTCCGGGCTGTAGACGGCTTGCTGCATCGAACGCAGCAGCATCGTTTGCAGCAGGGCCGCGTCGGGACGCTCCTTGATCTGCTGCATCAGGGTCTGGTAATCGGATGCCGATGGCGTGTCGCCGCCCGTCAGGTTCAGGCCAACCTGTTTCAGGAAAGTGCGCACTTGCGTGAGCTTTTCCTTGGTCGGGCTGGCGTGGATGCGGTAGGTGCCTGGGTGCTTGTTACGCAGCAACAGATCGGCCGCGCAGACGTTGGCCGCCAGCATGCACTCTTCGATGATCTTGTGCGCTTCGTTGCGCGTGCGGGGAATGATCTTTTCGATCTTGCCGGCGCTATTGCAGACGATATACGTTTCCGTCGTCTCGAAATCGATGGCGCCCCGCTCCGTGCGTGCTTTCAGCAAGGCGCGGTAGACGGCTTCCAGGTTTTGCAGGTGCGGCAGGATGTCCGCGCGGCGTGCCGCTTCGGGACCCTTGGTGTTGCCCAGCACGGCAGCGACTTCGTCATACGTGAGGCGCGCGGCCGAATGGATGACGGCGGGATAGAACTGGTAAGCCTTCAGCTCGCCCTTGTCGCTGACGACGGCGTCGCAGACGAGGGTCAAGCGGTCGACGGCCGGGTTCAGCGAGCACAGGCCGTTCGACAGTTTTTCCGGCAGCATCGGGATCACGCGGCGCGGGAAGTAGACGGACGTGCTGCGCTCGAGCGCGTCGATATCGAGCGCGTCGTTCGGTTTCACGTAATGGCTGACGTCGGCAATCGCCACGATCAGGCGGAAGCAGTTGGCACGGCCGATCTTGACGGGCTCGCAATACACGGCATCGTCGAAATCGCGCGCATCTTCGCCGTCGATGGTCACCAAAGGCACGTCGCGCAGGTCGACACGGTCTTTCAGGTCGGCGGCGCGTACTTCGAACGGCAGCTTTTCAGCTTGCTTGAGGGCGGCGGCGGAAAAGATGTGCGGCACGTTGAATTTGCGCACGGCAATTTCAATTTCCATGCCGGGATCATCCAAAGCGCCCAGCACTTCGACGATCTTGCCGACCGGCTGCTTGAAGCGCATTGGTTGCTCGGTCAGCTCGACGCTGACGATCTGGCCGGCTTTTGCCTTGCCGACCGAACCGGTGACGAGAATGTCCTGGCCGATGCGCTGGTCTTCCGGCGCGACGACCCAGGTACCGTTTTCCTGGATCAGACGGCCGATGACGTGGGTATTGGCGCGGTAGGTGACTTCGACGATCGTGCCTTCGGGGCGGCCGCGGCGGTCCGTGCCGACGATGCGGGCCATGACCTTGTCGCCATGCAGTACTTTCTGCATTTCTTTCTCAGGCAGGAACAGGTCGGCGCTGGCGTCATCGGGAATGACAAAGCCGAAGCCATCGCGGTGGCTGGTGACGCGACCGGCGACAAGCGCACTCTGGTCGGCCAGGCTGAAAACACCGCTGGCGTCAGACTTGAGCTGGCCGTCGCGCTCCATCGCCTTCAGGCGACGGACCAGGACATCCATGGAATCGGCATGCACTTGCAGCGTTTTCCCGAGAGACTGCGGGTCGAGAGGCGCGTTGACGCTGCGGAATATGCCGAGAATGTCCTCCCGGCTGGGGATGGTGTGGGTATTTTGGCTCAAAAGTATTTCTATAGTTGTTATTGACAGTGATCAAACGGAAGACAAAGACCGATGACATCACCGTCAATATTGACACGGTGATGTCCGGTAGTGTACCGGAGGACGCCTTGGTTTGCCTAACGGACAGCGTAGCGGAAACCGAACAAGTGCCCCGCCGATGAAAAAAAGGAGAAAAGCTGCGCAATGCATTTGACTTCGGCAAATATTGCTCTATAATCTCGGTCTCTTGCAGCGACAAACCTTCACGGGAATGCAGTTGCAGGAAAGCGGTACAGGGTTGATGTGCAGTATGGAGCGAAAGCTCATCTGGCGCAAAACTCTTCAAGTCGCTATAATAGCAGAATTGTTGCTAAGTTATTTGGCAACAAGTACTCGAGCAGCAATGTAATAAGCAATAGCAGCATCAGTGCCCACGTGGCGGAATTGGTAGACGCGCATGGTTCAGGTCCATGTGCCTTCGGGTGTAGGGGTTCGAGTCCCTTCGTGGGCACCATTACCTAATTCGCAAAAAAGCCGCAAACTTTCACGAGTTTGCGGCTTTTTTCATTTCCGCAGCACGGCACCACCCCGCCTTGAGAAATTATCAAAAAAGAACATTCTCAGCCTATTTGATAGTATATTGACATCTCCTTGGCCGCGCATCGCGCGTGGCTGGCAACAGCTTTATGGAGAGAAGTCATGACATGCAGGCCCCGCAAACACCAACGGATTCTTTTCAGCAGCTTTATGGCATTGAGCCTCGGCGCTGGCGCCAGCCAGGCGGCGGACTGGGTGACCACCCGCTCCAGCAGCCCTGAAATCGTCAAACCGGCACCGGAGCAAGTGAAATTGCAGGTGCAAAATCCGCCGTCCTTTGCCTGGCCGCGACATGCCAGCTATCCCGCGCAATATGTTGTGGAGATTTTACCGCTTGGCGGCACCGCAAGCAGCCACACGGTTTCGCGCAACTTCCTGCTGCCATCGAGCGCACTGCCGCTCGGCGAGTATGAATGGCGCGTGAGCCCGCTCTCCACGCCCCGCAACTGGTCCGATAAACGCCCATTTACCATCGACAGCAATTCACGCACTTTTGTCGTTCCCGAATCGTCCGATCTCGCGGCCACCGTGCGGGCCCACCCGCGCCCGCGCCAGTTGCCAGCCGCCTTCACGCAAGCGAGCGCCTGGGATGCCGCCATGGAGACCAAACGGCGCCCCTTCCTGAACCGCCTCGTCAGCGAAGTCAACCTGAATACCACGGCCGTGGCCAGCGTCAACGATGGCCTGTGGACCACGCCCAACGATAGTGGCCAGTACAACCGTATCGCCAATGCCGCCGGCGCCGTGATCCGCCAAATGGAAGCGGCCGCCCTGCTGTTTCGCTTGACACAGGAACGCAGGTATCTGGACGAAGCCATGCTGCGCGGCGACCAGCTGGCCGCGCTGAGCCCGGACGGCCCCACCAGCTATAAAGCGCAGGATCAGGTGGCGCGCATGATTGCCCTGGTACTTGCCAAGGGCGCCGACTTCCTGTGGCTGGACCTGGACGCGCCGCGCCGCGCGCACTGGCTGTCGGTCGCCGCGCAACGGCTGACACCCATTTATGCGGATCTGTCCGCCGCCGGCGGGCGCCTGGATCAATCCCCCATGGACTCGCACGGCGTCGAGGCACTCGGCTACCTTGCCGCCGCCTCGACCCTGCTGCTCGATGCCAGGCCGGAAGCGCAAGCCTGGTTCGACTTCGCCGTGCGCTCATACATGCATATCGTCCACGTCTGGAGCGGCCCGGAAGGCGGCTTTGCCAACGGCTCGGCGTATGGCCAGTACACCACCGACATGCAACTGCAATTATGGCAGCCACTGGCCGAAGCCACCGGCGTCAGCCTGTTCAACAAACCCTGGGCTGCGGGATTTTCCAATTATTTCATGCAGTTCATTCCACCAAACGCACCGCGCCATGTCTTCGGCGATGTCCATGAAAGCAAGCCGGACCCGGCGCCACTGAAGGCATATGTGGCGCGCCAGGCCACGCCAGCGGCCGCCTGGTACAGCAGCCAGCCAGGCGCGCAGGAAAATCCCATCACCCTGCTGCAAGCGCCCTACCCGCTTCCCGCCGACACTGTCGCGCCCGAGGCGCCACCCAACGCCATGCTCTTCCCCAGCATCGGCTGGGCCGCCATGCACAGCGACATGAGCAATCCGGCCCGCACTTCCGTCTACTTCAAATCGAGCCCGTTTGGCGCTTTCAATCACAGCCACGGCGATCAAAACAGCCTGGTCATCAACAGCGGCGGCAAGCCATTGCTGATCGAAGCCGGCTACCAGGACTACTATGCATCGCCGCTTTCGCAGAACTGGTACCGCCAGTCGCGTGCGCACAACGCCATCACATTTGATGGCGGGAAAGGTCAATTCATCGAAGGCCATTACGAGATGCGCTACAAAAACGGCAAGATCACGACATTCACGCCCGGCACGGACCTCGATTATGTGGAAGGCGATGCCAGTGCCGCCTACAGCAACGACTTGAGCCTGGCCAGGCGTCAGGTATGGTATTCGCGCCTGAACGACGTGGTGGTGGTGCGCGACAAACTGAACTCCGCGACAGCGCGCACTTTCGAATGGAACATGCATGCACTCAACACCTTGTACCTTTACCCGAATGGCCGGGCCAGCATAGAGAACGGCAGCACCTCGCTTTGCCTGCAATCACTACGGCCAGACGAGGAGCAATTGTCCAGATTCAGCGCCCCGAATCCACCGCTGGAAGCCAGCCAGCAGCATGCCGCCTACGTCAAGACCACCCCGGCCATGGCGGCAGAGTTCCTGATCGTGCTCGATATCGGCTGCAAATCGGTGCCAACCTCGCTGGAACCCGTGCCTGGCGGACGCTTGCTGCAGATAGGCACGCAAACCATCACCCTGCCGCAATAAGCGCCCAATGCCTGTTTTTGCCAAAAAAACAGGCAGACTTATCCTCCCTTTCATAGGGAAATGCCTTTTTTCAGGGGAAAAGGGTGTTTCTTGAAGAAAAGTGCAAAATGTTGATTGACCGAATGCGCGCCAGCCCTTATGATTTTGTCCTCGCTGCAGAACACGCAGCGACAAGCAGCAAGCAGTAACAATGCCCACGTGGCGGAATTGGTAGACGCGCATGGTTCAGGTCCATGTGCCTTCGGG